>NZ_JBFUAZ010000231.1:0-5941 GCF_056406035.1 Polaromonas sp. P1_E1_2
GGTCACCATAGGCCCGGTGATTGARAACGGGTTTTTCTACGATTTCTCCTACAAGCGTCCGTTCACGCCGGAAGACCTGGTGGCGATCGAAAAGCGCATGACGGAACTTGCGGCCAGGGATGAGCCAGTGACGCGCCGGGTGCTGCCGCGCGATGAAGCCGTGGCGCATTTCAAGAGCATAGGCGAGCATTACAAGGCTGAAATCATTGCGAGCATTCCCGCCAATGAGGATGTGTCGCTCTACCGTGAAGGCGCTTTTGAAGACCTGTGCCGCGGCCCCCACGTGCCCAGCACGGGCAAGCTGAAGTTCTTCAAGCTCATGAAGGTGGCCGGCGCCTACTGGCGCGGCGATCACCGCAATGAAATGCTTCAGCGCGTTTACGGCACGGCCTGGGCCACCAAGGATGAACTGCAGCAGTATCTGACGATGCTCGAGGAGGCTGAAAAGCGCGACCACCGCAAGCTCGGCAAGGAACTGGACCTCTTTCACATCGACGACCATGCACCTGGCCTGGTGTTCTGGCACCCCAAGGGCTGGACGGTCTGGCAGGGCGTTGAGCAGTACATGCGCAAGGTCTACCAGGACAACGGCTACCAGGAGGTCAAGGGCCCCCAGATCATCGACAAGACGCTGTGGGAAAAAACCGGCCATTGGGACAAGTACCGTGACAACATGTTCACGACCGAGAGCGAAAAGCGCGAATACGCCCTCAAGCCCATGAACTGCCCCGGCCATATCCTGATCTTCAAGCAGGGCATTAAAAGCTACCGCGACCTGCCGTTGCGCTACGGCGAGTTCGGCCAATGCCACCGCAACGAGCCTTCGGGTGGGCTGCACGGCATCATGCGTGTGCGCGGTTTCACGCAGGACGACGGCCACATTTTTTGCACCGAAGATCAGATACTGAAGGAATGCGTGGACTACACGACCTTGCTACAAAAGGTGTACACAGATTTCGGCTTCAAGAACATCATCTACAAGGTCGCCACGCGTCCCGAGGCCCGCATCGGCTCGGACGAAAGCTGGGACAAGGCTGAGCATGCGCTGATGGAAAGCCTGCGCGCGTCCGGTTGCGAGTTTGAGATTGCCCCCGGCGACGGCGCTTTTTACGGCCCGAAGATCGAATACACGCTGAAAGACGCCATCGGCCGCCAATGGCAGTGCGGCACCATGCAGGTCGATTTTTCGATGCCGGAACGTCTGGACGCCGAATATGTGGGCGAAGACGGTAACCGTCACCGCCCCGTGATGCTGCATCGCGCGATTGTGGGCAGCCTGGAGCGTTTTATCGGGATTTTGATCGAAGAGCATGCCGGCGCGCTGCCGACCTGGCTGGCTCCCGAGCAGGTTTCGGTGCTCAATATCACCGATTCCCAGGCTGAATATGCCCGGGAAGTTGCCAAAACACTGCAAAATCAAGGGCTTAGGGTCAATCTGGACCTGCGCAACGAGAAAATTACGTATAAAATACGGGAGCACTCGATGAAAAAGCTGCCGTATATCCTTGTCGTAGGCGACAAGGAGAAAGCGGCAGGTGCCGTTGCAGTGCGCGCCCGGGGTAACAAAGACCTTGGAGTGATGCCTCTCGAAGCCTTCGCTGAAACGATCGCTTCCGACATCGCGAAAAAAGCCTGATTTTTAACAAAATTGTTGATGAATTTGGCCTGTCGTCCTTACAGGACGGGCGCAAGCAGCTATAGCTTTTATAGCAAGAGTTAAAGGATAGAACCATCGCTACTGAATTTCGTGACCGCCGTCACCGTGAAGAACGCAAGCACCGCTTGAACCGTGAAATCATGGCCCCTGAAGTACGTCTGAGCGGGCCAGACAATGAGCCGCTGGGCATTGTCAGCATCACCGAGGCTTTGCGCCTTGCGGGTGAGGCCGATGTGGACCTCGTCGAAATCTCCCCCACAGCGGTTCCACCGGTGTGCCGGTTGATGGATTACGGCAAGTTCAAGTACGCCGAGCAGAAAAAGGCGGCGGAAGCGAAGTCCAAGCAAAAAGTGATCGAGATCAAGGAAATCAAATTCCGGCCCGGCACTGACGATGGGGACTACAACATCAAGTTGCGCAACATCAAGCGCTTCTTGGAAGAGGGCGACAAATGCAAGATTACTTTGCGTTTTCGCGGTCGCGAAATCACGCACCAGGAACTGGGCTTGGCCCTGCTGGCGCGTATTCGTGATGAGTTGGCCGATTTGATTGTGGTGGAGCAATTCCCCAAGCTTGAAGGCAGGCAGATGGTCATGATGATCGCGCCGGGTCGTAAAAAACCGGGTACTGCCAAGCCGGCAGCCGAGACGGCTCCGGCACAGTCCGCAGCCTGAGGCTGGCGGACAGCGGATAAGGACAAGGGGCGCTTTGCGGCGTTCCTGCGAAAGCAGGTGCAAGCCAGCTWTCCAAAAGCGGAGGGGTCAAACCTTTTGCGATCAGCGGGAAGTCGAAAGATTTTCCGCTTAACAAGTGTCTCGGGGCCATCAAGTCTGCGGAAGGTTCGCAGCGCCTCACGAGCACAAATGAAAAGGAGCATTCACATGCCCAAAATGAAGACCAAGAGCGGCGCTAAAAAGCGTTTCCGCGTTCGTCCGGGTGGTACCGTCAAGCGCGGCCAAGCCTTCAAACGTCACATCCTGACCAAGAAGACCACCAAAAACAAACGCCATCTGCGTGGTGCGGTGACTGTCCATGAGACCAATATGGGTCACATGGCACAGATGCTCCCAGGCCAGGGCATTTAATTAACGACGAACAAGGAGTACACACATGCCTCGCGTCAAACGTGGTGTAACGGCTCGCGCCCGCCACAAAAAAGTTTTAGCCCTTGCAAAAGGTTTCCGCGGCCGCCGCGGCAATGTCTTCCGTATCGCCAAAGAAGCGGTAATGAAGGCTGGGCAATATGCCTACCGTGACCGCCGTACCAAGAAACGCGTGTTCCGCCAGTTGTGGATCGCCCGTATCAACGCTGCAAGCCGTTCATTCGGCCTGACTTACAGCCAGTTTGCCAATGGCCTGAAGAAAGCCGGCATCGAGATCGACCGCAAGGTTCTGTCCGACATGGCCATTCATGACAGCGCCGCTTTCGGCGCCATCGTTGAACAGGTGAAAGCCAAGCTGGCTGCCTGATTTTCAAGCCGGGCAGTGTTGGTGCTATTAAATCAATAGCTGCTTGCGCAAGAAAAGAAAGGGCTGGAGCTTGAAAAGGCTCTGGCCCTTTTTCATGGCTCTTTCTGCAGTACTCCCGGAACACGAGTGCTGCTGAAAGCGCCTTCGCTGTTTTGTATTTCGAACAAGAGAACGTATGACTCAACCCGATGCCCTCCAGGAACTGGTCAGCACCGCCCATGCCAGTTTTGCGCAGGCCAACACGCCCGCCGACCTGGAAAACGCCAAGGCGCAGTTCCTGGGCAAAACCGGCCGCGTCACGGAATTGATGAAAGGCATGGCCGCACTCAGCGTGGAAGAAAAAAAATCCCGTGGTGCCGCCATCAACCTGGCCAAACAGGCCATCGAAGCTGCATTGAACGATCGCCGTCAGGCACTGGCCGATGCCGAGCTGCAAAAACAACTGAAAGCCGAAGCGCTCGACGTGAGCCTGCCCGGCCGCCAGCGCGCGCAAGGCGGCTTGCATCCCGTTTCGCTGACGCTGGAACGCATTGAAGGCATTTTTGGCTCCATGGGTTTCGACGTGGCCCAAGGCCCCGAGATCGAGACCGACTGGTTTAATTTCACCGCGCTCAATACGCCCGAAGACCATCCAGCGCGTTCGATGCACGACACCTTTTATGTCGAGGGCGGCACCGAGGCCGCGCCCAACCTGCTGCGCACCCACACCAGTCCCATGCAGATCCGCTATGCGGTCCAGCATGTCAAGAAGCATCGCGCGCTGATCGATGCCGGCGGCCGCATGCCCGAAATTCGCGTCATCGCACCGGGCCGCACCTACCGTGTCGACAGTGATGCCACCCACTCGCCCATGTTCCACCAGTGCGAGGGCCTGTGGATAGGCGAGAACGTGAGCTTCAAGGATCTCAAATTCGTCTTCACCGATTTCTGCCGCACCTTCTTTGAAAGCGACGATCTGGTGCTGCGTTTCAGGCCCAGCTTTTTCCCTTTCACCGAGCCCAGTGCCGAGATCGACATCCAGTTCCAGGCTGGCCCGCTGGCCGGCCGCTGGCTGGAAGTGGCCGGCTCCGGCCAGGTGCACCCGAATGTGGTGCGCAACATGGGGCTGGACCCCGAGAAATACATCGGCTTTGCCTTCGGCATGGGCCCTGACCGCCTGACCATGCTGCGCTACGGCGTCAACGACCTGCGTCTGTTCTTCGACGGCGACATCCGCTTCCTCTCCCAGTTTCAGTCCTGAAATAACAAGAACAAGAAAACAAGGTTAGACCATGCAATTCCCAGAATCCTGGTTGCGCGAATTCTGCAACCCGCCTTTGACGACCCAGCAGCTCGCCGACACACTCACCATGGCCGGCCTGGAGGTCGAAGAACTCAAGCCGGTGGCGCCTCCGTTCACCAGGATTGTTGTTGGCGAAATCAAKGAAGCCGTCCAACACCCGGATGCCGACCGCCTGCGCGTCTGCCAGGTCGACGTGGGGCAGGGCAGCCTGCTCAACATCGTTTGCGGTGCACCCAACGCCCGCGTCGGCATCAAGGTGCCATGTGCCCTGGTCGGCGCCGAGTTGCCTCCCGGTGAAGACGGCAAGCCCTTCCTGATCAAGGTCGGCAAACTGCGCGGCGTGGAAAGCCAGGGCATGCTGTGTTCGGCGCGCGAACTCAAGCTCTCTGAAGACAACGGCGGCCTGCTCGAACTGGTGGCCGATGCGCCGCTGGGCCAGGACATCCGTGAGCATTTGAAGCTCGACGACACCCTGTTCACCCTCAAGCTCACGCCCAACCTGGCGCATTGTCTGAGCGTCTACGGTGTTGCGCGCGAAGTCGCTGCGCTCACGGGTGCACCGCTGAAGACACCGGTCATTCCCGCCGTGGCTGCCGCCGACACCGCGAAACTGCCGGTGAAGATCAGCGCGCCCGATTTGTGCGGCCGCTTTTCCGGCCGCGTGGTGCGCAACGTCAATACGAAAGCCACCACACCCCAATGGATGGTCGATCGCCTGGCGCGCTGCGGCCAGCGCAGCGTGACGGCGCTGGTGGACATCTCCAACTACGTGATGTTCGAGCTGGGCCGTCCCTCGCACATCTTTGACCTCGAAAAAATCCATGGCGGGCTCGATGTCCGCTGGGGCAAGCCCGGCGAGACGCTCAAGCTGCTCAACGGCAATACCGTGACGGTTGACGAAAAAGTTGGCGTGATTGCCGACAATGCACAGGTGGAGTCGCTGGCCGGCATCATGGGCGGCGATGCGACCGCCGTCTCGGACGACACGAAACATGTCTACGTCGAAGCTGCCTTCTGGTGGCCCAAGGCCATCGCTGGCCGTTCGCGCCGTTATAACTTTTCGACTGACGCAGGCCACCGTTTTGAGCGAGGCGTTGATCCCGGGCAGACCGTCGAGCACATCGAGCGCATCACCCAGCTGATCATCGACATCTGCGGCACACCGGAAACGGTGTGCGGCCCCATGGACGACCAGCAGGTTAACGTGCCCAAAGCGGTGCCAGTCACTTTGAGGGTGGCGCGTGCAGCCAAGGTGATCGGCATGCCCCTCACGCAGGCGCAATGCCTGGACGCCCTCCAGCGTCTGGGCCTGCCGGTGACGCAAGGCGAGGGCACGCTGACCGTGACACCGCCCAGCTACCGCTTTGATCTGCAGATCGAAGAAGACCTGATTGAAGAAGTGGTGCGCATGGTGGGTTACAACCAGCTCCCCGAAACACCGCCGCTGGCCCCCATCACCGCCAGGTTGCGCGCTGAAGCCGAACGCAGCCCCTTTGGCGTGCGTCGCGCCCTGGCATCACTGGGTTACCAGG
>NZ_JBFUAZ010000232.1:0-5940 GCF_056406035.1 Polaromonas sp. P1_E1_2
CAGGCTGGATCCGGCACAGTACGTCGGCATCCATGACCGGGTGTCCGATTTCGTCGCCAAATGCGATGTCTACCCGCTGGTGACCAACCTGGCAGGCACCTACGGCTCGCCCGAGATGTACCCGGCCGAGGCCCTCAAAAACGCCGCCACGCGCGCGTTGCGCAAGCACCCGCAACTGCTGGTGAACCCGCCGGACTTCCTCAACGATTCACCGCTCAATGCCGTGCTGGCCAAGCGGGCGCTGGAGGCCGGCATGCGGCTGTCGGCAGATGACATCCTGGTCACGCACGGCTGTATTGAATCGCTGAACGTTGCCTTGCGTGCGGTGGCTCGGCCGGGGGACACCGTGGCCGTCGAGTCACCGACGTACCATGGCCTGCTGCAGATCCTCGAAAGCCTGGGTCTGCGCGCGCTGGAGATTCCCACCAGCCCGAAGCTGGGGATTTCCGTGGAGGCGCTGGATTTGGCCTTCCAGACGCACGACCGCATACGCGCCGTGGTGGTGATCCCCAATTTCCACAATCCGCTCGGCAGCGTGATGCCCGACGCCGAAAAGGAAAAGCTCGTCGCACTGTGTGATCGCCAGCAGGTCGCGCTGATTGAAGACGATACCTATGGCGCGCTGGGGCCCGACGACATTCCGCTGAAGGCGGCCAAGGCCTGGGACCGAAGCGGCTCGGTGATTTACTGCGCATCGCTGCGCAAGACCCTGGCGCCCGGGCTGCGTCTGGGCTGGGTCGCCGGCGGACGCTGGCAGGCGCGCATCAAGATGCTCAAGTACGCGCAAAGCCGCGCCAACGACATGGTGGGCCAGCTGGCCGTGGCCGAGTTCATGGCCTCCAGCGCCTATGACCGCCACCTGGCCAGGCTGCGCCGCATGCTCAACGTGCAGCGCGAGCAGATGGCCGAGGCGATTGCGGCGCACTTTCCCGCCGGAACCCGGTTGTCGGTGCCCCGTGGCAGCATGATGCTCTGGGTGGAGTTGCCGGCGGGTACCTCAGCGCAGGCGGTATTCGACATCGCCATCCGGCAGGGCATACGGGTGGCGCCCGGTTCCATGTTTTCCAACTCGAACCGCTTTGACCACTTCCTGCGCATCAGTTGCGGCTCACCGTTTTCCAGCGAGACCGACAGCGCCCTGCGCAAGCTGGCGGGCATTGTGTCGCAAGCTGGGCCCCGGCCGGCTTGAGGGCATGGCGCTGCTATTTTGAGGGTTTTAGGGCTCCAGCCCTTTAGGGGTATGCGCGAGTAGCTACTGTTTTGATAGCGATCGACGCGTCTAATGCGCCGCAGCGTGGCTGCGTTTGACAAAGAACAGGCCCGCACCCACTGCCATCAACATGCCACCGAACAGCCGGTTTTGCAGCCGCACCGCACGTGCGTTCCTGAACAGCTTTTGCAAACGGCTCGCGGCAAATGCGTAGCCGTGCATCACCACGGTGTCGACCGCCACAGTCGTGAGCGCCATCACCAGCAACTGGGGCCACAGCGGCCTGGCGGGGCTGATGAACTGCGGCAGCACTGCGACCATGAAAAGAATGCCCTTGGGGTTGGTGACGTTGGTCAGCAGGCCGGTGAGAAAGCGCCTGCGCGCTGAAATACCGTTCGCATCGGCTGCGGGGCCGGCATCTTCCGCTGCTATACCGTTCGATGAGCGCCACTGCGACCAGCCGATATAGATGAGGTAGAGCGCGCCCAGGATTTTCACGATGCTGAAGGCCAGCTCGGACGCCACCAGCAATGAGCCCACCCCCGCCCCGGCCACCAGCAAAATCACCACCAGCCCGATCTGCAAGCCCGCGATGGTGGCACGCGTGCGCCGCATGCCGTAGCTCAGGCCATGGCTCATGGCCAGCACCGCGCCCGAGCCGGGTGAGAGCGCGATCAGGATGGAGGCGAGGAAGTAGGCGGTCCAGGTGTCAATGGCCATGATGAAACGGTGACGAAATGAAGAAAGAAGGATGGCGGTGATCGTGGGCCGGGAGCTGGCCCACGCCGCGCAAAACGCCTGCCATCCTACATCGACGGCAATAGCCCGCGGGTATCATGGCCCAATGGCTTCAACAGCATCATCCTGGCAAGGCCGCCTCTCGCAAACACGCCGTACCGCCCAGCACTGGCTGATCGAATGGTGGCGCCTGGTGAAATTGGGCGCGATCATCCTGGTGCTGACCCTCTCGCCTTCCAGCTACAGCCCGCAAAGCCGCACGGTGCTGTCCCGCCACATCTACATCAACACGGCGCCCATCCTGCTGGGCTTTACCTTGCTGTGCGCGCTGGTCACCGTGGTGCTCACGCGGATCGTGCTGGTGACCGCGCTGAGCTACGGCTTGTCGCAGTACGCGTTGCAGGTCGTGATCCGCGTGCTGGTGCTTGAACTTATTCCGCTGACGGCGGCGCTTTTTGTGGCGCTGCGCTGCACCATCCCTGATGGCGCCGAACTCACGGCCATGCAGGCCAGCGGCGAACTCGACGAGATGCGCGAGCGCGGCATCGAGCCGGTGCGGCGCGAGGTGCTGCCGCGCGTGGTGGCGGGCATGTTCTCCGGCATCACGCTGGCTGCGCTTAGTTGCGTGGTGGCGCTGGTGGTGGCTTATTTGGCAACCTACGGCTTCGCCTTGTCGGGCCTGGCGGCCTATACCCGGCTGTTCGGTCAGGTCTTCAGCCCTTCCGTCACGCTGATCTTTGTGCTCAAAACCCTGTTCTTCTGCCTGGCCGTGTCGCTGATCCCCATGGCCTCGGCGCTTTACGGCATGGGCGAAGCCAGCGTGCGCACCAGCGCCGAGATGCGCGGCCTCGTGCGCATGTTCGCCGTGATTTTGCTGATTGAAGTGGCTTCGCTGGTCGGCAACTATTATTGACCGCCTCAATAAATACCAAATAACAATCCATGAGCTCACCCCACGACCCTTCATCCCCTGAGCACGGCCGGCCGGATCCGCTCCAGCCCGCGCGGGAGCCGGAGTCTTCGCCGGCGGAAATCGCCAACCTGGAATTCAAGGCCCGGCTTCTCCTGATCTTCATGCTGCTGCTGGTGGTGGGCTCGGCCCTTTATGTGATGTATGCGCGCGGGGCCTTTGAGTCCACCCAGCGGCTGGTGCTCATCGCCGAAGACTCCGAAGGCGTGGTGGTCGGCATGGACCTGACTTTCTCGGGTTTCCCGATAGGCCGCGTCAAGCGCATCGAGCTGGCCAGCGACGGCAAGGCCCGCATATTGGTGGATGTGGCCGCCAAGGACGCCCACTGGCTGCGCACCACCAGCGTCTTCACGCTGGTACGCGGCCTCGTCGGCGGCACCAACATCCGCGCCTACACCGGCTTGTTGAACGACCCGCTGCTGCCCGACGGCGCGGAACGCACGGTGCTGCTGGGCGATGCGGCCGGCGAAGTGCCCAAAGTGATCGCTGCCGCCAAGGACCTGATTGAAAACCTCAACACCCTGACGGGAAGCGGCGGTGCGGTGGGTACCAGTCTGGCCAACCTGCAGACGCTGACGGAGCGGCTGAACGGGCCGGGCGGTGCGTTGACAGTGTTGCTGGGCAGCGAGGCCGAGGCCAAAAAGTTTGCCGCCACGCTGGAGCGCACCAACTCGCTACTCACCAAACTCGACGGGCTGGCCGCCAAGACCGACACCCAGGTGTTCGGCGACAAGGGACTGATGCCCGAAACCCGGGCCACCGTGGTTCAGCTCAACGCCATGCTGGGCGAGGCCCGCACCAGCCTCAAGAAAGTGGATGCATTGCTGCAGGACGCCCAGGCCGTCACCCGCAACGCCAAAGATGCCACTGACGACCTGGGCGTGCTGCGCGCCGACGTGGAAGCCAGCCTGCGCAAGGTTGAGGGGTTGATCAACGAAATCAGCCGCAAATGGCCTTTCGCCAAAGACGCCCGCGATGCGGAGATGAAGCTGCCATGAAGAACATCTTTACGTATGCCGCCGCGCTGACTTCGGCCTTGCTGCTGGCCGCCTGTGCCGGCGGCCCGCAACCGCCCGACTGGCAACTCGAGGCCAAAGGTTCGATGGACCGCTCTGTGGCCGCCTACATGGAAGGCAACAGCCGCGTCGAGATGGCCGAACTCGGGCGCGCCCGCACGCAGCTGACACGCTCCGGCCGGGCCGAACTGTTAGCCACCGCCGAGCTGCTGCACTGCGCCACCCGGGTTGCCAGCCTGGTGCTGGACGAGCCCTGCACCGGTTTTGAGAAACTGCGCGAAGACGCCACCGACGCCCAGCGCGCCTACGCTGATTACCTCAAGGGTCAGGTGCAGCCGCAGGGCATTGCCTTGCTGCCTGAAGCGCAACGCCGGGCGGCGGCTGGTGACGTCGGTGCTGTGGCGGCCATTGCCGACCCGTTGTCGAAACTGGTGGCTGCCGGCGTGATGCTGCAGGCCGGTAAAGCCAGTCCTGCCGTGATCACCCAGGCGATTGATACGGCGTCTGTGAAAGGCTGGCGCCGGCCGCTGCTGGCCTGGCTGGGCGTTCAGCTGCGACGGGCAGAGCAGGGTGGCGACACCCAGGAAGCTGCAAAGCTGCGGCGCCGCATCGAGCTGACGCAGGGCATGCCTCCTGCACCGGTGAAGTCGCAAACGCCCTGATCCTTGTCCCGTTTTGCCTTGAGAGAAACAACCGTGAGCTACCGCCTCAGGCTTTACGCCTATGAAGACGCCTCCGCAGAAGAGCTGCAGGCCGCTGAGCAACGCTTCCGAACGGCGGTGGAAACCGAGCTGGGAGACGAAAGCCTGGTCTGGCCGGTGTACGCGGCCTACATGAAACTGGTGGCGACTTACGGCGAAGCGCCGGCCGAAGATGTCCTGTCAAGCGACGAACTGGAAATCTTCAACCAATGGCAGGCGGCCGAGCTGGCTGCCGTGACGGCCGCGCTGGGACCGAACCGGTATATGGGCGACGCGCAGTTTGAAATCCGCCCCGCCTGAAAGGGAGCGGACCTGAAGCGTTCAGGGCGAGCGGCTCAGCCGAGGCGAGGCCRGCGCCCGCAACTGGTCGGAAATGGCGGTGTCAACGCTCTTGAGCTGTTTGAGGAGTTGCGCTTTCTCCAGCGCGGCGTGCAATTGCTGCAAGTCCTTGCTGCTGGTGGTGGCCTTGATCTGGGCCAGCGCTGCCGGGGTGTTGCCGGTTTTCAGCACCGCCAGCATCTTGCTGACCCATTCACTCGTTGCAGGCTTTTTGGGGTTCATGCGCCATTGTAGGTTTGCTATTAAAAAAATAGCTGCTCGCGCTTGACCACATTGCGCTGGCGGCCGATTTCATGGTGGATTTTGCGGGATTCTGCCTCCAGGGCTTGACCTTGAGTGCACTCAAGGTATTCCAATCCTTTCAGGGCCCTGGCAATGTTGCCGGCCTTTACCCACTTCATACCCACTTCGCAGTCGATGCGAAGAAGCCTTCAAGGAGTTTCATCATGAGTGCAGCACCCACCACCGACATCACAGCGGCCAACCGCCTGCGCATGCAGGAGGTCATGGCTGAACTGGACAAAGGCAAYGGCCAGGCATTTGTCGACGCCATGGCAGACGATTTCTGCTGGACCCTTGAGGGCAGCACGCCCTGGTCGCGCACCTACCGCGGCAAGCAGGCCGTCGTCACCGAGCTGCTGCGGCCGCTGTTTGCCCAGTTCGCCACGCCCTATGTCAGCACCACAGAGCGCGTCATGGCCGACGGCGACATGGTCGTCATCGAGTTCCGCGGGCAAGTTACCACCCATGCCGGCAAGGCCTACAACAACCGCTATTGCTATGTTTGCCGCATGGAAGGCGGGCAAATGAAAGAGCTGACGGAGTACTTCGACACCGCCCTGGTGAGCGCTGCGCTGGAGGCGCCCGCGTTGGCCGCCTGAGCCGTTATACAGTCGGGCATGGCTGAAAGTTTTCTGATCGGGCAACTTGCCGCACGCACCGGGCGCAGCGTGCACACCATACGCT
>NZ_JBFUAZ010000233.1:0-5934 GCF_056406035.1 Polaromonas sp. P1_E1_2
GGTCTGGCGTATCTGCCGCACGGCGTTGTCAATGCGCTCCAGCGAGGGCGTGACGGCCCGCAGCAGGATGCCGCCGGCGGTGGTGAGCTCCACSGCCCGGGTATGGCGGTGAAAAAGGCTCACGCCCACGTCTTCCTCCAGGCCCTGGATCTGGCGGCTCACAGCCGATTGGGTGAGGGCCAGCTCCTCCGAGGCGGCGCGGAAGTTGAGGTGGCGGGCGACGGCCTCAAAAGCCCTTAACTGGCCGGCGGAAATCGGCCGGGAGCGCAGGTGTGTTTGTGAATGGAGCATGACAGTGTGAGGGTGAAAAAGGCCAAATAGGGCAATTCGGGCCTAATTGATTGATGCGATTATGGAATCAATAGCTTACCGCGATTTCATTGGACTGTGCAAGCCCGTGGCGAGATGATTCAACCCTCATCACTCACTTTGTGCCTTTTTAGGAGAACACCATGGACCACGCAGCTCACCTCTCAGGAGATCGTTTCTTGCAACAGGCTTCCGATGCCACCAACGGCCATGTGGCCGGCCTGGCGGGCTTCTGGAAACTGGGTGCGGGCCGAGCGCTGACGCTGCGCGCCTCGCAGGCCGGCGTGTTGCGAATTGCGCATGGCCGGGTCTGGGCCACCTTCGACTCCGCCAGCCAGGACATCCAGGTCCGCGCCGGCGACCATTTCCTCAGCCGGGGCGAAAGCCTTTCGCTGCGGGCGGGTGAGTCGCTGGTGATGGAGTCCTTCAGCGCTGGTCACGCTGCTTCCGCTTATTTCAGCTGGGAGCCGGCAACGGCCTGCGCCGAAGTGCCCGAGATGAAAGAGACTTCCGGCTGGCGCGCCGGCGTGATGCAGCCTTTGGGTGACTTGCGCGCCGCCTTCGGCCTGGCCACCAGCGCCCTCGGCCGCCTGGTCCGCGGGCTGGCGATGGGTGCTGTCGCCGCTGTTGAAGCGGTGCTGACCCCCGTTGCCCTGGTGTTCGTCACTGCCCGCGCCCGGCCTCACGTCACCGGCCACGACTTTGACGCCTACAGGGACAATCAGCTCCAGCCGCGTAACTACAACGTGCTGGCCATGTCCAACCTGGTCTAAGCGCAGATAGCCAACAGTTTTACTCCGGGAAAACCGTTTAACCCGCAGTCGCAAGGCTGCGGGTTTTTTTATGGGCGCCTGGTTCGGGGCTTGGCCGTTTTGGCGGTCCTGGTTGCCGGCGCCTTTGGCGTTTTCCTCGCCTTCGTTGTCTTGGGCGCTTTGGTCGCCTTGACCGCACGCGCCTTCAACGCACACTCCAACGCTACACGCGCCCATTCCAGCATCACGGCGGGCGACTCCATCGCGTCTTCGGGTGCCGCGTAGTAGTTGAGGCTGTGCGGCGCACTGACGCCATTTCGTGTCATTTCATAGGTGAACCGCTCACAGCCGTGGGCTTCATACAGGCTGCGGGTCTGCGCATCCGCCTTGAGCCACAGCTTCTCGCCGCCGCCCAGGTCGGCCACCAGGGCCAGCGTCAGTCCCGAGGTGCTGATGCCAAACCCGCCAAACATGCGCTTGGCCGTGCAGGGCCCGACGCCTGACAAAAGCTCGCAGCAGTAGGTCGCAAAATCATTCGTGGAAGAAGCCATCGCGCAACCATACCAAACCCGGCGGACTTGTGTTGCGGCGGGCGCAGCGCGCCATGGCTGCCCCTTTGCTCAAAAAATCGGTGCCTGGCAGATATCGCGGGCGCGACGCGCAAAGACGCGGCGGGCCGCGATAATTTGGGCATGGCCCCRGCTTCCCAGACCCATTCCTTCTCCGCGCCCGGTGTGCGCCACGCCGCCCCGGCAGTCCATGTGGTGGTCATGGGTGTGGCTGGCTGCGGCAAGTCGGCGGTCGGGCGTTTGATGGCCGACCAGCTGGCGTTGCCGCTGATCGAAGGGGATGATTTCCATCCCTCCGGCAACATCCAGAAGATGCAGCAAGGCATTCCCCTCACGGACGAGGACCGCGCTGACTGGCTGCGCCAGCTGGGTGTGGAACTGGCGCGTCACCCGGCCGGTGTTGTGCTGACCTGCTCGGCCCTCAAGGCCGCTTACCGCGACAGCCTGCGCGGCGCCGTGCCCGGTCTGCAGTTTGTGCATCTGGCCATCGGCCAGGCCGAATCCCTGCGACGCGTCTCCGCGCGGCCGGGTCACTTTTACCCGCCCAGCCTGGTCGCCAGCCAGTTCGAGGCGCTGCAGGATCCTTCGGCCGAGCCGGGCGTGTTGACCCTGGCCGGGAATGCTTCCCTGGAAGCCCTGGCCGACAGTGCGGTCGCCTGGCTGGCAATTCGCGGGTAGCGCCCTGCCGCCGGCCTCGCCTGCAGGGCCCGTTTTTTGGCATCAAATTGCCTTGCAGGCCAATCAGGACGAGCGCAAGCAGCTATCAAATCAATAGCGGCCTTGAAAATCGTTTTCACCGGGCAGGTGTATTGGTTCAACTATCCGTAACGCGTTACGTTTAAGTAAAATGACCCAAAACTGCCGCGGGTTCATTGAACCGCCGGCACGGCGTCCCAAACACAGGAACCGCATGTCCAAAGCCTTCGCCTCGCAGTCCGATCTCACCGACAAGGTCATCACTTTTGAGCAGCTCAGCGCACATTGCTGGGCTTATACCGCCGAGGGCGACCCCAATTCCGGCGTGATCATTGGCGACAAATTCATCATGGTGAGCGACGCCACCGCCACCCCGGCCATGGCGCAAGACCTGATCGCCCGTATCCGCACCGTGAGCGACAAGCCCATCAAATATGTGCTGCTGACTCACTATCACGCGGTCCGGGTGCTGGGCGCCAGTGCCTACATTGCGGAAGGCGCCACGGAAGTGATCGCCAGCCAGGGCACGTACGAACTCATCGTCGAGCGCGGTGTGCAGGACATGCAAAGCGAGATGGAGCGCTTTCCGCGCCTGTTCCGCAACGCCGAAAGCGTGCCCGGCCTGACCTGGCCGACATTGGTTATCGACGGCGGCAACCCGGTGAAGTGCGAAGTGCCTGGCAAGCTGGTGCTGGACCTGGGCGGTGTCAAGGTGCAGGTCTGGCACCCGGGCCCCGGCCACACACGCGGCGACACGATTGCGTGGGTCGAAGAAGAAAAAGTGCTGTTCTCAGGCGACCTGGTCGAGTACGAGGCCGGCGTTTACACCGGCGACGCGCAGCTGGAGGAATGGCCCGCCACACTGGAAGCCCTGCGCGCACTGAAAGCCGAAGCCATCGTGCCCGGCCGCGGCGAGGCCATGAAGGGCGCTGCCAATGTCAACAAGGCACTGGACTATACGAAGCGCTGGGTCGAAACCCTGTACCAGGCGGGCAAGGAAGCCGCCGCCGCCGGCATGGACCTCAAAGCCGCCATGGACCACACCCGCAAAAGCATGGACCCGATCTTCGGCCATGTGTTTATTTACGAGCACTGCCTGCCGTTTGACGTGAGCCGCGCATTTGACGAAGCCAGCGGCATCAAGAACCCGCGTATCTGGACAGCCCAACGCGACCAGGAAATGTGGCAAGCGCTGCAGGGCTGAAGCCCGGCGCGTTCAGGAATCCAGGTCCAGCCTGGAAAGCAATCCCACAAAGGCATCGAGCGCGGCCTGGCCGTCCAGGGTTTCCATGCGCTCCAGCACGTCCTCATCCTCGACCAGGCAATAGCCCAGGCTGAAGCGCCTGAACCGCCTGGCGGCCAGTTCGCCGTGGTGCAGAACCTGCATGTTGATGTGGCGGGTGTCCTGCCGGATGCGCTCCAGCAACGCCAACACCTGCTTCTGGCCGCCTTCAAGCTGCTGGCAAAACCGCATGCCGTCAAAAATCAGCAGTCCTGTAATGTCGCGCTCCGCATTGACCAGGCGAGCCTTGGCCGCAATACCCCCCACCACGCTCAACGGCGCCTCCGGCGCCAAGGTGCTGACGTAAAGAATTTCATACAAAGTGGTGCTTATTTTTGTCATTGCGCCGAATGTAGCGACGGACTACACACCTCACAATGTCAAAAGACACAGCCATATGCGCCTAAGATGTGCCTTCCATGAGCATTCCGACGCCAACATCAGCCATCTGCCCGCCTCGCTGTAATGCTTGCGGTTTACGCAGCACCGGTGCATTCATGCCCGTGAAAGCGGAAGAGCTCCAGTTCATCGAGGCCTTCCGCACTGGCATCTTGCAGGTAGCCGCCGGCACGACCATCCTGCATGAGCAAAAGCCCAACGGCAAACTCTTCACCCTCTACTCGGGCTGGGCCTTCCGCTACAAAACCCTGAGCGATGGCCGTCGCCAGATACTCAATTTTTTGCTGCCCGGAGACTTCATCGGCCTGCAGCAAAAGTTCGCGGACGGCGCCATGCACGGCATCGAGGCCGTGACGGATGTAAGCCTCTGTGTGTTCCCGCGGGACGGCCTGTGGGAACTGTTTCGCAACCACCCCAGCCTGGGCTACGACATCACGTGGATGGGCGCGCGCGAGGAAGGTATGGTCGATGACCACCTGCTGACGGCAGGCCGGCGCAACGCCACCGAACGCGTGGCGATGCTGCTGATGCACCTGTACCGCAGGCTGGAACGCGTGGGCATGGCCGAAAAAGGCTGGATAGGGTTTCCCATCAACCAGCAGCATATTGCCGACGCGCTGGGACTGTCGCTGGTGCATACCAACAAGACGCTCAGGCGGTTGCGCCAGCTGGGTCTGCATGAGATTGAAAATGGGCAGCTCCGGTTGCTCAATACCCGCGCGCTGGAGCGCATTGCCGACTACTACGACACGCCGCCTGCGCACATTCCTTTACTCTGATTTCATCTGTTTTTGCTTTGGTTCAGGCGTGTAGGCGGTTGCTGACAACAAGGCCATGGGGCGGATGACAAACGCGGCGTCCATCCGGTTTTAAGGTGACTCTCCTTGCCCACGATTTGCCCCCTTTTCCAGCGAAGGGAAGGTCGTGGCGACACGCACCGACAACCCACCCAGGAGACGTTCATGAACCACGCACAAGCACCCGGTGCACGCCTGCAGCAGCAACCGCGCCGTGTTTCGGACCGCCAGCAACAGCAAAGCAGCGGCTCCCGCGAGTTCCAGCCGCGCCAGTCCAGGCCGGGCGATGCCCCGGCCGGGCAGATGGGCGAAGGGAGCTATGAAGCCACCCGCGACTACCAGAAGAACATCAAGTCCTATCTCAAGGATGCAGATGTCGCTGCCGACGCGAAGGCGGCGAAACCCGATTCACCCCAGCAGGCGGCAGAACTGAAGAAAGCTGAAGAGGAAGGCTTGTCCCATTCCAAGGCGCCCGGCAAATAAGCCGGGTTGCGCGGGGGCTGGCTCCTGGGTCAGGACTTTTGGCTGTGCAGGGCTTTGAAATCCCGCTCATAGCGGTGAAGGTTTTCCACGGCTTTTAAGCGCTGGGCGGGCGTGGTGCTGTTGTGCAGTTCTGCAAACCCCTGGCAAATGTCCTGGGTCAGGCGTTCGAAATAGTCCCGGTAAGCGACGTCTGGTGAGTTCAGCGTGCGTTCAAACAGTCCGTTCACGGCGGCCTGCGTTTTCTCGGGTGCGCTATGGCCGTCAGCCAGCGGGCGCAGGGTTTGCAGGGCATCCTGCTGGCGCCGCAGCCTTTCCCGGTAGGACACGGCGGCGTCAAAGTGGGACGTATCGATTCGCCGGCCGATGATGTCCAGTTGTTTTTCCTCCAGCCGCCCGTAAAGCATTTCAGCCCGGTTCACCGCCTCTTTGTAGCGCTTTTTGCGGCTGGTTTTGGATGACTCCAGAAAGTCTTCGCGGTAGTCGGCATTGCCTTTTTCAAAACGCTGCTGCAGTTTTTTCATCTGGCTGGCGTGGAGCGTGCCCGCCAGCTTTGTCATAAGGGGCTCAGCCTCGTTCGACACCACCATCAGCTTTCGCCGCAGGTCGGTATAGACCGCACAAGCCTTTGCCGTGTCCATGTCCTGCGG
>NZ_JBFUAZ010000234.1:0-5929 GCF_056406035.1 Polaromonas sp. P1_E1_2
GGCGTCGACACTTCAGGCACAAAGACTTCGCAGCGCACACCCAGCTCGCGGGCCGCGGCGGCTGTGGCAATGCCCGCGTTGCCGCCGGAAGCCACGATCACTCCGCTGGCCGGGATGGGATTGGACAGCAGGCGGTTGAGCATGCCGCGCGCCTTGAAGCTGCCGCCGGTTTGCAGGTGTTCGAGCTTGAGCCAGACCTCAGCGCATTCCACGCCCAGCGCCTTGCCAGGCAGCTTCCACAGCGGTGTTTTATGAATAAAGTGGCTGTAGCCCGCTTCGAACGTGCGCAAGCAGCTCTCAATTTGATAGCGATTAGTCATATTGGAAAAAAGAAAAATCAGGTCAGAGTTGATGCAGCTGGCTGTCATTGACTTCCAGCATCTGGCCCTGCGCATCGAGCTTCAGGCCCTTGGGCAGCGGGAACTTGATGGTTTCCTCAATGC
This sequence comes from Polaromonas sp. P1_E1_2, assembly GCF_056406035.1. Lineage (NCBI taxonomy): Bacteria > Pseudomonadati > Pseudomonadota > Betaproteobacteria > Burkholderiales > Comamonadaceae > Polaromonas > Polaromonas sp. P1_E1_2. The sequence continues at coordinate 444 of NZ_JBFUAZ010000234.1, forward strand.
CTTCCATCTTGCGCACCGACACGGCGCCCAGCGCCTTGATGCGGTCGATCACCTGCTTGACGAGGATTTCCGGCGCCGAAGCACCGGCCGTCAGGCCGACCCGGCCCTTGCCCTCAAACCAAGACTCCTTTAACTCGCTGGCGTCGTCCACCATGTAGGCCTCGGTGCCCAGCTTGGCGGCCAGCTCGCGCAGGCGGTTGCTGTTGGAGCTGGTCGGGCTGCCGACCACGATGAGGATGTCAACCTGTGGGCTCAACACCTTGACAGCGTCCTGCCGGTTCTGCGTGGCGTAGCAAATATCCTGGTGTTTGGGTTCGCGCACCTGCGGAAAGCGCGCCTTCACGGCTGCGCTGATCTCGGCCGCGTCGTCCACGCTCAGCGTGGTCTGCGTGACGACTGCCAGGCGTTCGGTCTGGGCCGGGCTGATGCGCCAGACGTCGGCCACGTCTTCCACCAGGTGGATGCCGCTGTCGAGTTGGCCCATGGTGCCTTCGACCTCGGGGTGGCCCTTGTGGCCGATCATGATGAACTCGTAGCCTTCTTTGTGCAGCTTGGCCACTTCCACATGCACCTTGGTCACCAGTGGGCAGGTCGCGTCGAAAATCTGGAAGCCGCGGCGCTCGGCCTCTTTCTGGATGGCCTGGCTCACGCCGTGCGCGCTGAACACCAGCGTAGCGCCCGGGGGCACGTCATCGAGCTCTTCAATAAAGATCGCGCCTTTTTGCTTGAGGTCGTTGACGACATAGGTGTTGTGCACGATCTCGTGGCGCACGTAAATCGGCCTGCCGAATTTGGTCAGGGCACGCTCGACGATTTCGATGGCGCGGTCCACACCTGCGCAAAAACCGCGCGGCTCAGCGAGCAGGATTTCCTGAGGAAGCACTTTGGATTCAGTCATAGAACGCCTATTACTTGCACTTCAAACACCACTGGCTGGCCTGCCAGCGGGTGGTTGAAATCAAACTGCACCGCGTCGCCGCCCTCTTTGACCTGCTGAACCGCGCCCGCGTATTGCCCCGCGCCATCCGGCGTGGGGAACTGCACCACATCGCCCACCTTGTACTGTTCATCCGGGTCGCCCAGCTCGTTGAGCAGCTTGCGCGCCACCCACTGCACCAGCTCCGGATTGCGGTCGCCAAAGGCAACGCCTGCGGGCAACTCAAACGTTGTGCGCGTGCCTTCGGGCAGGCCGATCAGCCGCTGCTCAATGGCCGGCGAGAGCTCGCCCGCGCCCAGACTCAGGGTGGCGGGCTTGCCGTCAAAGGTGTTGATGATGTCCGCGCCCGGTTTGCCGTCCACGGAGGGCCCGGCCATGCGGTAATGCAAGGTCAGGAACGAGCCTTGCTGGACGAGGGTAGTGTCGGGGGATTCCACGGTGGACATAAGACTTTCTGCGGCCGGGCTGGCGCCGGGCAAGTGTTTGTAAACTGCCTCTATTGTAGAAAGTACGGCTTGACCGGGCCAAATCAGGCTTAATCCGGTTTTTTAGCCTCACCGGCACCGGCTTTCCTCCCAACACAGACTATCCATGCTCCTGAAAGACCTCCCAGAAGACGCCCGCCCCCGCGAAAAACTGCTGGCCCGCGGCCCCGGCGCGCTCAGCGATGCCGAGCTGCTGGCCCTGCTGCTGCGCACCGGCCTGCCCGGCAAGAATGCGCTGCAGATGGGGCAGGAGCTGGTCGACACCTTTGGCGGCGTGGCCGGGCTGCTGCACACCGGCCCCGAGGCGCTTAAAAGCATCAAGGGCCTGGGCCCGGCCAAACGCGCCGAACTGGTCGCGGTGCTGGAACTTTCCCGGCGGGCGCTTGCCGAAAAGCTCCGTGAAAAAACGCTCTTTGACACGCCGCAGGCCGTGCGCGACTATTTGCAGCTGCAGCTGGGCAGCCGGCCGCACGAGATTTTTGCGGTGCTGTTCCTCGACAGCCAGCACCGGCTGATCGTTCTCGAAGAGCTGTTTCGCGGAACGCTGACACAAACGTCCGTCTACCCGCGCGAGGTGGTGGTGCGCGCCCTTGCGCTCAATGCCGCCAGTGTGGTGCTGGCCCACAACCACCCCAGCGGCACCGCCAAACCCTCACGCGCCGACGAGGCGCTGACGCAAACGCTGAAGTCCGCGCTCGCGCTGGTCGACGTGCGCGTGCTGGACCATTTTGTGGTGACGAGCTCCCAGGCGGTGTCGATGGCCGAGCTGGGCTTGCTGTAGAAGTCGAAACTCTTTCTAGATTGCCTCTTTTTTTACAATTTCCGGATTGATGGAGAGAAAGGGGTTGGACTTCCCGAATGCCTTCACAGCGGCATCGATTTCGGGTTGCCCGAACGCGGACAGGCCCTCCGATTTGGGGTCGAGATAAAACAGCATCGCCAAGGCCCGCCTGCGCTCGGCAGGGTTCCTCGTCAACCTGGCTTCCAGTGCATAAGCCCAGGATTGCCAGGGTTCGAACTTCTGACTCTTCTGGGCCCACTCCAGCGCCAAGGCCCTGATCTTGCTGCTGCCGGTCATTTCCGCCACCAGTTCGGAGATCTCTCCAAAGGTGTACTGCGTCAGCAAGGCCCTTTTCTCAGTGTGCGGACGCAGGTGCCGCGCGCGTTGAAGAAATTGCAACGCTTCCTCGTTTTTGCCGGATGCTGCGGCAAGAATCGCCATGGTCAGCTGATAGTCAAAGTCCTGTCTGGAGACCTCGGTGCCGCTTACCATCTTCTCAATCATTGAGGTGTCTCCCGCCTTGACAGCCGCATAAGCGTAGTAAGGCAAATAGCAGGTCAACGTTGAATTGACCTGGTAATCGGTCAGGTCGTAAAACTTTGCAGACTCGGAGAAAATTGCCTTCGCACCGGCAAAGTCCTTGAGTTTGATGGCCCGGTAAGCCTCCACAAAATACGCGTGCATGGATTTCACGCGCTCTTTCACTGGCGCTTTCAGCAGGATCGAATGCCCTTCATAAACCGGCTTGGGGTATTCGGGTAATTTCCATCGCGGCAAATCCAGTGCGTCTACTGCCTGAGACAAGCCGCTGGAAGGCGTGCGGTCCGTGGTTGCAAAGCGCACAAGGTGAATGGCTGCGGCGATCTTGTCCTCTGTTGTGCCCCCGAATTTCCCCTGTTGCGCCCAACTCACGACCTCCGCTTCAGGCTGTCCGGAAATGTGATGCCCGACCAGCGCGGACTCCCAAATGTGAGGAGCGCGGCTTTGTTTCGCCAGCATTTCAAAGCCGGCCCAGGCCTCTTTGGAATGGCCGCTTGCATGAAGAAGCCCCAGATAGTCCCGGTAAGCATACGACTCCTGGTAACGTTGCGCACGCCGCAAGGTGCCGGCCATCGCGCCCTGAATATCGCCGGCAAGAAGCTTCAGACGCGCATCGCTCGTGATTTCACCGGACGACCCCGACCTCTGAGACGCGGCGATTTGATAAAACGGCCTGGCAAGGTCGAAATAACCCGCCCAGTAAAAATACGACCCGGCCTCATAAGCAAGGTTTGCAGTGGCAACCCGGCCGTCTTCGGACCCCTTCCTGAAGCCCTCGTAAGAATGGAACATCTTGGCGGCGGCCTTGACGTCACCCGCCGCGAACAGCATCCATGCCACATCGCTATAGGAAGTCCACCGCGTGGGTGCCAGCTTGAGGTTGTCCCGATAGTAAGCCTGCGCTTTCCCGGTGTCTCCCTGCCTCGTAGCCTCGGCGCCGAGGATGCTATTGAGTTCCGGGGAGCCCACGAAACGCCCGGCGATTGACGCCAAAAGATCGGTGTCCCGCCCCTGGTCGGGGAAAAACTGACGGTATAGCCCGTGCAGCTGCGAGAAGGTTCCGATTTCCGAAGTGGCATTCTTCAAAGCGGCAATTTCGTTTTCAACATGCGTCTGCAAGTTGCCGCCGTCTGCCCAGGTCCAGTAATAAGGACGGAACGGAACATCGGCATAGTAAAGATTGTCGTAGTGTCCATAGTACTGACCGCCGTCAGCATTGAAATGATTCAGGGCCCTTACTGCGACGAGCGACTGGCCTTGCTCCCAGTAGGCTGCGTCGAACGCGTTTTGGTGCGCGGCCTTGAGCAATTGCTCTTTTTCGGCTCCGGCGGACTTTGCAGCGAGCCTTGCCTCCACTCTTGAGCGCTCATACGCGTAGTACGGGTAACCCTTGTAGGTTGCGTCAATAGTGTTCGCAAAAACCAAGGCCTGATTCGGAATGCCCTGGACGTCGGACAGGAAATTGATGCGGCTCATCAGGTTGTCATGGCCAATAGCCTGGAGCAAGTCCAGATAGTCAAACGGGCCCGGCTTGCCAGGTGTGAGCCCACAGCACAAAATGRCCGTGTTGGCCTCGATGAACATGCGGCCGTGATGAAACACCGACAGATTCACCATGGCCTGAACCTTGTCGGGGTCGGCAAGGGGCAATGCCGCGCGTGCCATGTCCGCCATCGCGTAACCTTTGACCGGCAGTTCATAGTCAAGAAGCATTTTCAGGGAAGCATTATCGTTCTGAACCCACGGGTCTGTTTCTACAAAAACCCGCGTCACGATGAACGGCCATATGGTTCCGGGCAGCTTCAACGCCGCCACTTCGGCGACTGCCTTTTTGGTTGTCATCGTGCCGTAGGCTGTAGCAATCCTGTTCTCATCGATCTTTTGCAACAAGCGTTTTAAGGGATTCTTTTCAAGCGCCGCCATTGCACGCACTTCCAGGATATTTCCGTTCAGCGCGCCAAGCAGTTCTTTTTCCTCGACAGTTTGCGCGTCGCCCAGTGCCTTGATGGCAGCCATACGCAAACCCAATGCCATGTAGGTCCGCGCCCGAAGCGCCCGGTAGTCTGGGGACTGCGGTGACAAGTCCAAAAGCGCCAGATACGCCTTTTCGGCAAATATCTCTTTCGTTCTTTCGACGGTTGTGGGCGCCAGTGCGCTGTACAGCAGAAAAGCATATGCATCCTGCGCCGGGTTGCCGGCCGGTGCCACCAAGCCGAGCGGAGATGACGGCAGCGCTTCCAGCTCCAGCCGGCTGGCTGTCTTTTCGTCAAGCGGCGACGGGGGATAGGCGCCTACGGACTTGAGGATTTCCGGCAACACGGACTCATAGGCCTCGATGGCCGGGACTTCATCGCCAAATGGAATATTCTCAAATTTCTTCGTCTGAACAGGGCCGGTCCAGGCAGCGCCATTGCGCGTGGCGCCTGCGTGGTCCTGGGTCAGGATGGCGATCGCCATTTTTCCTTTCCGGTCATGCCCCGCGTAGCCCCGGACAATGCGTTTTGCACCAATGGCGTCGGCAAGTTTGTAGATTTCTTCCTGCTTGAGCTGGCGCTGTCCCTCACCAAGCGCTTTTGCCACCAGGTAAGGGTCAGGAATTTTCACTTTCTGTGATTTGGCGACGCCTGCGGCGAGCTCCGCTGTCATGATGGACCGGCTTGCCCTGTCGACAGCCCAGCCCCCAACCTGGAACGGCACAACGAGCACATCAAACTTTCCGCCCGACAGCAGCTGGCTGTAGAAG
>NZ_JBFUAZ010000235.1:0-5896 GCF_056406035.1 Polaromonas sp. P1_E1_2
GAGCCGTTTTCCATCACATAAAGCAGCGAGACGATGGCCGTGGTGGGAAAGTACACATGGTCCAGTGTGGTGCCCGATTCGTAGAGAACCTGGCCCAGCGGCATGTCGACCCATTCCAGTTGCGGCAGCCAGCGCTGCCACTCTGCGTCTGGCAATGCGGCAAGCAGCTCGTTGTCTTTGGGGTTGGAAGAATGGGCCATCGAGAGACACTCCGGGGCGGATCTGGCTTCGAGTTGGGCCTCTGGCAGAGATCTCGCACCGTCTTCGAAGTATAGGCACTAACGGCCCCCCGGTATGTGCGCTACCGCACAAACGAAAGTTCCCCGGCAAAGTCCACCTCCGGGGCTTTTGTGGGCCTCGGTACTACCGGCTCACCTCTTCAACCGCCTCGGTGGTCTGCAAGGCATGAACGGCGATCTGTTCCGACATGAGCGCCAGTGAGGCCAGCGGGTAGGTGCCGCTGATGATGCCCCTGAAGGCGACTTCTGCGGCCACGGCGTCCTGGCCCAGGCCTTCGGTGGCGGCGATGATGCATTCTTCAATGCCGCCCAGCCCGGCGTCGCCGAACAGGTCTTCGCCTTCATAGGTCACGCGGTATTCGTACTGGGTCTTGTCAAAAGAGTCGATGTTAAAACGGACGATCATGGCGGCTCCTCTCGCGCAACTGCGAATGGTTCAAAAAAATGCTACAAAATCAATAGCTGCTTGCGCACGACCCTATTGGTCTACAGGCCAAAATGACTTAAAACGCCCTGCCCGGCAACACGCCCGCCAGCAAAGCAGGCCGTCAGCAGGTAGCCGCCTGTGGGCGCTTCCCAGTCCAGCATTTCACCGGCGCAGAACACGGGCTGGGGCACAGCAGCCGCAGCACCCAGCTGTAGCTGCGCATTCAGGCCCTCAAACATCACGCCGCCCGCGGTGCTGATGGCTTCATCCAGCGGCCTGGCCGCGGTGACGCGCACCGGCAGCGCCTTGATGCCGGCGACCAAACGCACGGGATCGGCGATGGCGTCCTTGCCCAGCAGCTCGTACAACATGGCGGCCTTGATGCCGTCGAGGTTCAAACGGCTTTTGAGGTGACTGGACAGCGAGCGTGAGCCGCGCGGGTGGCGCACCTCCACCAGCACCTGCTCGGCGGTCTTGGCGGGCAGCAAATCGAGCAGGAAGGTGGCGCTGCCGTGTTCAGCAATCTCGTCACGCAGCAAGGAGGAAGCGGCATAGATCAGGCTGCCTTCGACACCGGTGGCAGTGGCGACAAACTCGCCCTTGCGGCTGAAGCTGCGGCCATGTGAATCGGTGAAGCTGATGGCCACGGACTTGAAAGGCTGGCCGGCAAAGCGGCTGGCGAAGTGCTCTGTCCAGCCGGTGTGCGGCTGTGGGCTTTTACCCATGAGCTCCTGCAGGAATTCGCGACGGGTCTCGCCGGCATCGCCAGCCGCCTCTTCAAGCTGCGCCGGGCTGTCCGCGCGTGCGGCCACGTCGAAGCCGCAGTTGGACGGCAGCAACGGCGCTATTACCACGCCGCGTGCGGCCAGCAGCGGCACCCAGGCGCCGTCAGAGCCCAGCCGGGCCCAACTGCCGCCACCCAGGGCCAGCACCACGGCGTCGGCGTGTGCCAGCACCTCGCCGGCCGGCGTTGCAAACTTCAGCGCTCCGTCATCGGCCCAGCCCAGCCAGCGGTGCCGCATGGAAAACTGCACGCCGGCCAGGCGAAGGCGGTGCAGCCAGGCGCGCAGCAGCGGCGCCGCCTTCATGTCTTTGGGGAACACGCGGCCCGAGCTGCCGATAAAGGTTTCCACGCCCAGCGCTTCTGCCCAGGCACGCAGCTCGGCCGGGCCGAACGCGGCCAGCAACGGCTGCAGCTGTGCAGCGCGCTCGCCATAGCGGCTCAGAAAAGCCTCGGGTGCTTCGGAATGCGTGAGGTTGAGCCCGCCCTTGCCGGCCAGCAAAAACTTGCGCCCCACCGAAGGCATGGCGTCATACACCTCGACCTTCACGGCGGCACCGGCGGTAGCCAGCACCTCGGCGGCCATCAGGCCGGCGGGCCCGCCGCCGATCACGGCAACACGCAGGGGGCCGGCAGGCGGCGGTTTCACGGGAGAGGCTGAATCGTTCAAAAGGTGTTCCGTCTGCTCGCGGGGGCGAGCCAGGGTGAAATTGGAGAAATCAGGGCCAAACAGCCACTGCCTTCCTGAAAGGCATCAAAAATAGCGCTTCGCAGGCGAATGTGTTTGCTCTGTTTTTGATAGCTGCTTGCGCCCGACCCTATTGGCCTACAGAGCTAAATCGCTTAAAAATAGGGGCCAGGTACAGGTTAGGCGCCGATGGGCGGCATGCGCCAATTATCACAGGCCGCACCTTGCCGGCCCACGCGCTGTGCATTACATGGGCGGCGCAAAACCATCGCGGCCGACGATGACGCGCAGCGCGGTCGGCTTGCCGGCTTTTTCCTGCGCCGTGATCATCACCTTGGCACCCGGCACCAGCAAGGCGTTTTCATCGGCCTTGCCGGGCTTGAAGGACACCACCGGCACATCCGGCGGAACAATCACGGTTTTCTCGCCGTCCTTGTAGCGCAGCGTAAGCTTTTGCCCGCCGGGCACCGACGTTGGCGCCGCCGCCAGGTCGGCCACGGTGGCGTTGGTCATGGTGCTGTCGGGCCGCAAATCCCAGGGGCGGTGGCCCTCGCCGGCGCCGCGCGCGGCTTCGGGGAACACCAGCACCTCCAGTGCCAGCTGGCTGCCGTCGGGCTGCGGCATGCCGGCGGTGCCGATGTAGCTGCCGGGCTTGATGTCAGCGAGCGACAGCGGGTACACCTCGGACACGTCCATCTCGGCCGGGCGCACCAGCGTGATSACTTCGCCGCTGCGTTCCCTGATGGTGAGGCTGGTSGCATCGACTTTTTCAATCGTCGCGCGCAGGCGCACCGTGGGATTGGCAGGTGCTGGGGTTTGCGCCCATGCCAGTGGCAGGACAGCCAGGAAGGCTAGCGAAGCGGCAAGTTGCTTGAACATGATGTTTCTTTCTTCAGGTCGGCGAATAACACGGGGTAGAGCGTGAGCCGTGTGAGATCAGTCCACCTCGACCACAGTTCCCCGCCCTGTCAGAAAAGCCGCCTTCACCGGCGCGCCGGGGTATATCAGCTGCACCGCCGCACGGTAGTCCTGCAGCTGCGCCACCAGCGCGGGCTGCAGCTCCGGCGCCACGGCGGATTTGTAGTCGAGCACCCACCAGTGGCCTTCGTGGCCGGCGTCCTTGCGCTGCACCAGGCGGTCCAGCCGCAAGTCTTTCCCGGCGTAGACAAGGCCGASTTCGTTGCCTTGCCAGGCCACGGCTTGCGGGTTCCAGGCCCAGGCGCCCTCACCCGCCAGAATGCGCCTGGCCAGCGCAGCCGCCTCAGCCGCCTGCGCCGGGCTGAGGCGAAACTCGCGCGCCGCGGCCTTCACTTGTTCCGCCGACAGCGCACCGCCCCATTCCAGCAGGCGGTGCATGGCTTTGCCGATGCGCGCCTTGAGCGAATCTTCATCAACGCGCACCGCAGCGGGCTCGGAAATCGCCATGACCTCGGGCAGTTCAGGCAACTCGGGCAGGTAGAACACGCCCGCGTCGGCCGCATCGAGATGGACGGCTGCAGACTCATCCGCGACCGGCGCAGGCAGCTCGCCCACCAGTGCGTGCAGGCGCTGCCACCAGCTTTCGGTCGTCACGCGGTGYGGCTCTATCGATGAAATGACCAGCGTATGGCGGGCACGCGTCAGCGCCACATAGAGGGCGTTGAGCTCTTCCCGCTTGCGGGCGGCCTGCTCGCTGGCCAGCGTGTCGGCGGCGCAGGCCGGCGGGCGGCTTTCGCTGACCAGGAAGACGAACTTGCGTGGTTCGGTCGCCTCGCCGGGCCAGTCAACCAGCACGCCCATGCTGTCTGCGTTGCGCTCGACCGTGTCGGTGTCCAGCAGCAGCACGGCTTCGGCTTCAAGGCCCTTGGCGCCGTGGATGGTCAGCAGCCGGACCGCCTCGCTGCTGACAGCTGCCGGCGCCTGGGTGCCGCCGGCCTTGAGCGCGCGCACAAAACCATAAGGCGTGGCGTAACGCCCGCCGTCGAGTGCCAGCGACACACCCAGCAGCGCGCGCAGGTTGGCCAGCACCGCGCTGCGCTGCGCCGCCGGGGCGGCAGCGCCAAAACGCGCCAGCACATCGCCGTCGTCGTAAATGCCCTGCAGCGCATCGTGTGGCGGCAAACGGTCCAGCCAGCTTTTCCATTTGGTCAAAATGGGCCCCAGCCCTTTCAAATCGGACGCAAGCAGCTCCTCTTTTTGTAGCAGGCTGTACCAGGGCTGATGGTGCTCGCGCTGCAGCAGCGCCAGCTGCACCAGGCAATCGTCAGCCAGCCCGAACAGCGGCGAGCGCAGCGCGCGCGCCAATGAAAGGTCGTGCTGCGGCGACACCAGCACGTCGAGCAGCGCCACCACGTCCTGCACTTCGCAGCAGTCGATCAGCTCGGTTTTCTCGCCCACCTGCGCAGGGATGTGCAGCGCGCGCAGCTCGTCCTGCAGCGGCAGCAGGCCGGCGCGCTTGCGCGAGAGAACCATCACGTCCTGCGGCCTGAGGCCACCGGCTACCTGTTCTGAAATCCAGGCAGCGGCCTGGCGCGCCTCGCGCGTGCGCAGGGTTTCCTCGGGCAACTCACGCGGCGTGGTCAGGCTGTCACGCCAGCCGGCGGCCAGCGGCGAGGCTTCCTCTTCGTCCTTGTTGCGTGCAATGGGCGGAAGCCGGCCCACGGCGCCGGCGAGGCCTGAAGCCGTGGTGTGTTCGCGAAAACCGTCATAGCCGTCGGCCTCCCGTGCCATGGCCATGGCCGAGTTGACGGTGTCGATCACGGCCTCAGCGTTGCGCCGCGTATGGTCGCAGCTGAGCAAGTCACCGCCCAGGCCGTGCACCACAAAAGCCTGCGCAGCGCGGAACACCTGCGGCTCGGCACGGCGGAAGCGGTAAATGCTCTGCTTGGGGTCGCCCACCAGAAACACGCTGGGGGCGGTGCCCGCACCCGAGTATCCGATGAGCCAGGCATACAGGGCCTGCCACTGCAGCGGGTTGGTGTCCTGGAATTCGTCAATCATCAGGTGGCGGATGCGCGCGTCCAGCCGCTCCTGCACCCAGCCCGACAGCACGGGGTCAGCCAGCATCAACAGCGCGGCGCGCTCGACATCATTCATGTCGACCCAGCCGCGGTCGCGCTTCAAGGCGGTGAACTGGGCGATCAGCACACGCGTCAGCCGCGCCATGCGCTGCTGGTACAGCCAGGCATCGTGCTGCTGGCGGGCTGCCACCACGCGCAGCACCAGATCCTGCGCAATGCGCACCTGTTCGATGCCGACGATTTTTTCGCCGAACTTGCGCGGCGTGCCCTTCTCGGTCAGCAGGGCCGCAATGGCCGCCGGGAAGTCTCCGGCCGTCAACGCCTGCTCCAGTTCCACGCCTTTGGCCGAAAAAGTCGGCGCGCTCGCGCGGCCCAGCGCGATGGCGGCGTCCCTCAAGGTTTGCCGGTGAAAACGGTTGGTGCTGAGCAGCTCTTCGGGTTCATCAAGGCCGCCAAATTCAGTGAACTGTGCACTGAAGGCTTGTACCGAGGCGTCGATCACGCCTTTTTCATCAGCCAGCGTGAACTCGGTGCGCTTGTCGAGCGCGGCTTGCAAGGCCTTGTCGGCCTGGAAACGCCCATACGCCAGCACCACCGCCTCAAAGTCAGCCTTGAGTGACGCGTCAACCGCGACGGCCGCATAAAACCGCCGCCACACCAGCGCGCGTGCCGGCGCATCGTCTTCCAGCAGCTCGTAGTTCACCGGCAGCTCCAGGCGCTGCAGCACCGCCACCGGCGCACTGCGCAGCAAGGCTGCAAACC
>NZ_JBFUAZ010000236.1:0-5886 GCF_056406035.1 Polaromonas sp. P1_E1_2
CTTCCTTGCTGTACATCAAAGGTATGGATTTCACCGTCCTCAATGACGTAGTGCCAGCCATGCAGGGTCAAGGCGCCCTTCTCGACCTCACGCCGGACCATGGGATAGGCCATCAGCCGCTCGAGCTGCAACACCACGGTGCGCTGCTCGGTGCGGCGCAGGGCCTCCGGGCTCGACACAACAGGCAGCAAGGCTTCGCTGGCGAGTTTGAGCCAGGCCTGCAAGGCTACTGCTTCCTCGGGAACGCCTTCGTACGCGGCACGGATGGCTCCGCAGTGGCTGTGGCCACAGACAATGATGCGCTCCACATGCAGGCTGAGCACCGCGAACTCAATCGCCGCCGTGGTGCCGTGCAACCCATGTGAGCCGTCGTACGGCGGGACGAAGGCACCCACATTGCGTACGATGAAAAGTTCACCCGGGCCGGCGCCGGTCAGCAGGTAGGGCACCACGCGCGAGTCCGAACAGCCAATGAACAGTGTCTTGGGGTGCTGCCCCTGCGCCACCAGATCCTGGAAGCGCTGCTGGTGCAGCGGAAAGTAGTCAGAGTGGAAACGCCGCAAACGCAACAGGAGTTCGTCCGGGCGCTCGAGGTCTTCATTCATTGCACCAGAGGCGAATCCGCACCCTCAAGAGCGATGCCCTCTACCTCCGCCTCGCCAACCAGCAGGCTCATGTACTGGTGTAGGGCGCGCGCGCGCGACTGCATTGTCAGCAGGGCTGCGATGCGCTCGCGTACTTCCTCATACGTGGGCTGGGTGCCGCTGCGCCGATCCAGCACGTCAATGATGTGAAAACCGAAACGCGTGTGGAACAGGCGCGGGTGCACGCCCGTGCCTGTTTGTGCATACTGCAGGTGAAACAGTTCTGTCGCCAGCTCGGGCGCACAGTCGTCCGGCGTGATCCAGCCCAGATCCCCGCCCTGGGCGCTGCTGGGGCAATTGGACAATTCGGCAGCCAGCTGGGCAAAGCGCCCGGGAGCCACGCCCTTGTGCGACAGCTCGAGCAAGGCGCGCTCGGCATGCACCGTGAGTGCCTGGACATTGACGCCGGGAGTGACCGCAAACAGGATATGGCGCACGTGCAGGGCCTGGCCCACCAGAAACTGGGCCTTGTGCGCCCCGTAATAGCGCCGGCCTTCCTCTTCGGTGGGCAGGGGCGTGGTCACCTGCTGGTCGACCATGGCTTCAATGATCTCGCGTTCGGCCTCGCCGAGCTCGGGGCTGGTCAAACCAGTGTGGCGCGGCAGCAGGCCTTGTGATACCGCCTGCTGGCGCAGCAGCTCGGCGTAGGCCAGTTCGCGCAAGGTGGCTGTGTCGGGCCGCTGCCCTGGCGCATACAGGGCGATGCCATTGACAAGGGCCTCGGGCACGGCAGCCTGGACTGCCGCAGAAGCACACTGGCATGAACCGCTGCCGCAACCCTGAGCGGCAGCGGGTGAAGAAAGTGTGGATGTGGTCATGGACGGTTCCTGTTTTACGTGAGGTCAGGGAGCGCCGGGCGACTTGGCCCGGGGAACGCCAAGGCGGCGGCTGCGCACGACCTGGTAGGGGCGGAAGAGGTAAGCGACCGACCCAAAGCCGCTCCACACGTGAACCAGACGGCTGAAGGGGAACAGCAGGAAGATGGTCATCCCGAACACGATGTGGAAGCGGTAGGGCCAAGGCAAGACGGCAAGCGTTGCAGAGTCCACCTCGCGCAGGGTGAGAATGCGCTGCGCCCATTCGGCCAGGATCAGCATCACGCCGCCATCGGCGTGTCCCCATGAATACGGCAGGGTGATGAGGCCCACAACCAGCTGCGTCCAGAGGATCAGCAAGATCGCGAGATCGGTCTTGTGGCTGGTGTAGCGGATGCGCGGGTCAAACATGCGGCGGTAAATTAGCATCGATAAGCCGATAAAACAGATGAAGCCGGCAATGCCGCCTGCGTAGATCGCCATGCGCTGCTTGGTCGCAGCGTCCATGAAAACGCCGTAAACCGCGTGGGGCGTCAGCAAGCCCACCAGATGCCCAAAAAACAGGAACAGGATGCCCACGTGGAACAGGTTGCTACCCCAGCGAAGCAAGCCGGTGCGCAATAACTGCGAAGAATCGCTTTTCCAGGTGTACTGGTCGCGGTCAAAACGGATCAGGCTGCCGAGCAGGAAAACGGTCAGGCAGACGTAGGGATAGACACMAAAAAGAAATCCGTGAAGTCCGGGGCTCATGTTTGCGCTCCTTGGGTGGGGCGTGCCTTGCGCACGTGAGGCACGATGTGGATAGGCTGCGGCTGGTCCGGCCTGGCCTGGCCTTTGGACGAGCAGCCATCAAAAACGACCGGCTCTTCCCAAACCGCATCGATAGGCTCTTCCGCCGCAATTTGCACCGGTTGCGCCTTTTCCCCGGCCAGCTCCAGCAGGGCACCCAACACGGAGGCGTAGGCGCTTTCGCGCTGCTGCAGCGCCGCGAAAATCGCATTGAAGATGTGCGCCATCTCGGCCAGAAACTCGCGCGCCTCACTCGGTGGCTGGGTCGAGGTGAATTCGAGCACCACCGGCAGAAAGTCCGGCATTTCTCCTTCGGCCAGGTACATGCCGGCCTTCTCGTAGGTCTGCGCCAGGTCAATCATGGCCGGCCCGCGATCGCGCGAATCGCCATGCACGTGTTCGAACAGGTGCAGCGATGTGGCGCGGCCCCGGTCGAACAGCTCGACGTAAGCCGCCTCGGTCTCAAGCGCAGGCGCCAGTGCGAGCGCTTCGATCAGTGCGTCCAGCTCGGCCATCCGCTGCGGCTGCAGTGCGCGCTCTTCGTGCAGGACTTCTCGCATCGCACTCAGGTGGCTGCGTAATTCGGCGTCAGGATACGCAAGCAGTCGGGCCAGCACACGCAGGCTTTTCGAAGCCACAGCGGGGGTGTTGTTGAAAAGTGCCATGGTCAAACCTCCACCTTGATGGGAATAGTGCGTTTCTTGTTGCCGCCGAACAGGCTGACATCGCTGGCGCCGTCGGAGCAGCCATTGCCGAAGGTAAAGCCGCAGCCGCCGCGCATGTCGAAAGCGTTTTCAGCGTATTCGCGGTGGGTGGTCGGGATCACAAAGCGGTCCTCGTAGTTGGCAATCGCCATGATGTGGTACATCTCCTCGACCTCGGCCACCGTCAGCCCGGCTTGCTCCAGCACCGCCAGGTTCTGCACCTGGTCCACATGTTTGCTGYGCTGGTAGGAACGCATGGCCAGCATGCGCTGCAGCGAACGGATCACCGGCGCCGTGTCGCCGGCGGTCAGCAGGTTGGCTAGGTACTGCACGGGAATGCGCATCTGCGCGATGTCGGGCAGCTCACCGTTCACGCCGATGTGGCCGGCATTGGCCGCCGAAGTGATGGGCGACAGCGGCGGCACGTACCAGACCATGGGCAGCGTGCGGTACTCGGGGTGCAGCGGCAGTGCCACCTTCCACTCCACCGCCATCTTGTAGACCGGGCTGCGGCGGGCGCCTTCGAGCCAGGCTTCGGGAATGCCGTCCTTGCGCGCCTGCTCAATCACCTTCGGATCGTTCGGGTCCAGGAAGATGTCGAGCTGGGCCTGGTACAGGTCCTTGTCGTCTTCCACGCTGGCCGCTTCCTGGATGCGGTCGGCGTCGTACAGCACCACACCGAGGTAACGGATGCGGCCCACGCAGGTTTCGCTGCAGACAGTCGGCTGGCCGGCTTCAATGCGCGGATAGCAGAAGGTGCATTTCTCGGCCTTGCCGCTTTTCCAGTTGTAATAGATTTTTTTGTACGGGCAGCCCGAGACACACATGCGCCAGCCGCGGCACTTGTCCTGGTCGATCAGCACGATGCCGTCTTCCTCGCGCTTGTAGATCGAGCCGGAAGGGCAGGAAGCCACACAGGCCGGATTCAGGCAATGCTCGCACAGGCGCGGCAAATACATCATGAAGGTGTTTTCGAACTGCCCGACCATGTCTTTCTGGACCTGGTCGAAGTTCGCCAGGTTGGCGTCCTTGCTGCGCTTGGAAAACTCGCCACCGAGGATCTCTTCCCAGTTCGGGCCCCACTCGATTTTCTCCATGCGTTTACCGGTGATCAGGCTGCGAGGCCGTGCCGTTGGCGCGGCTTTCATTTCTGGCGCCGACTGCAGATGGTCGTAGTCAAAAGTGAAGGGCTCGTAGTAGTCATCGATCTGCGGCATGTTCGGGTTGGAGAAGATGCGCATCAGCAGCTTCCACTTGCCGCCCTGACGCGGCTCAATGGAGCCGTCAGCCTTGCGCACCCAGCCACCGTTCCACTTGTCCTGGTTTTCCCACTCTTTCGGGTAACCGATACCGGGTTTGGTTTCGACATTGTTGAACCAGGCGTACTCCATGCCGGGCCGGCTGGTCCAGACGTTTTTGCAGGTGACCGAGCAGGTGTGGCAGCCAATGCACTTGTCCAGGTTCAGCACCATGCCGATTTGGGCGCGAACTTTCATGCTGCTTCTCCCATTTGCTGCACCGCAAACGCACGGTCGTCATCGCGTGGCGTGTCCAGCCAGTCGACCTTGCTCATCTTGCGCACCACGACAAACTCGTCGCGGTTGGTACCTATGGTCCCGTAGTAGTTGAAGCCGTAGGAGAGCTGCGCATACCCGCCAATCATGTGCGTCGGCTTGAGCACGATGCGTGTGACCGAGTTGTGGATGCCGCCACGCTGGCCGGTGATCTCCGAACCCGGCGTGTTCACAATTTTTTCCTGCGCGTGGTACATCATCACCATGCCGGGCTTGACACGCTGGCTGACAACAGCTCGCGCGGCAATCGCTCCGTTGACGTTGTAAGCCTCGATCCAGTCGTTGTCTTCCACGCCAATCAGCTTGGCGTCATCTTCACTGAGCCAGATGATGGGCCCACCCCGGCTCAGCGTGAGCATCAACAGGTTGTCGGTGTACGTCGAGTGGATGCCCCACTTCTGGTGCGGCGTGATGAAGTTCAGTAATATTTCGGTGTTGCCGTTGGTACGAATACCGTGCACCCCGGCGGTGGCCTTCAGGTTCACCGGCGGCCGGTAGCTGGCCAAGCCCTCGCCGAAAGCCAGCATCCAAGGGTGGTCCTGGTAGAACTGCTGGCGGCCCGTGAGGGTGCGCCATGGGATCAGTTCATGCACGTTGGTGTAACCGGCGTTGTACGACACGGTTTCCGATTCGATGCCGCTCCAGGTCGGCGAACTAATGATCTTGCGCGGCTGGGCCTGGATGTCGCGGAAGCGGATCTTCTCGTCCTCACGGTGCAGCGCCAGATGGGTGTGCTCGCGGCCGGTCTGCTTGCCCAATGCCGCCCACGCTTTGACCGCCACATGGCCGTTGGTTTCGGGCGCGAGTTGCAACACCATTTCGCAGGCATCGATGTCGCTGTTGATACGCGGCATGCCCTGGGTCACGCCCGGTTCGGTGACCAAGCCGTTGAGTTCGCCGAGTTGCCGAACTTCGGTTTCGGTGTTCCAGGCAATGCCTTTGCCGCCGTTGCCCACCTTGTTGAGCAGAGGGCCCACGGCAGTGAATCGTTTGTAGACGTTGGGATAGTCGCGCTCGACGACCTGCATCTGGGGCGCCGTCTTGCCGGGCACCAGTTCGCACTCGCCACGCTTCCAGTCCTTGACTTCAAACGGCTGAGCCAGCTCGCCCGGGGTATCGTGCATCACCGGGGTCAGCACCATTTCCTTCTCCACGCCCAGATGCCCGTCGCACAGCTCGCTGAATTTTTTGGCGAAGCCCTTGTAGATTTCCCAGTCGCTTTTCGATTGCCACACCGGATCCACCGCGGTGGACAGCGGATGGATGAAGGGGTGCATGTCACTGGTGTTGAGGTCGTTCTTTTCGTACCAGGTTGCGGTCGGCAGCACGATGTCGGAGTACAGGCAGGTCGTACTCATGC
>NZ_JBFUAZ010000237.1:0-5860 GCF_056406035.1 Polaromonas sp. P1_E1_2
CGCTGATGCTGCCGCACCTCAAGGCCCGTCCCACCGCGCTGGTGCGCGCGCCCTCGGGCATCGGTGGTGAGCTGTTCTTCCAGAAGCATGCCGAGGCTACGTCAATTCCCGGCATCAAATTGYTGGACCCCGCGCTGGACCCCGGCCATGGTCCGCTGCTGGAGATTCCCTCCACAGCCGCCCTGCTGGCGGCCGCGCAGATCAACGTGATCGAGTTCCATACCTGGAACGCCACCACGCGCGCCATCCACAAGCCCGACCGCATGACGTTCGACCTGGACCCGGGTGAAGGCGTTGCCTGGCCGCAGGTTCAGGAGGCTGCGCAACTGGTGCGCGCCTTTCTCGACGAACTGAAGCTCGCGAACTTCCTGAAAACCAGCGGGGGCAAAGGCCTGCACGTGGTGGTGCCGCTCAAGCGGCAATACGACTTCGACACCGTGAAGGATTTTTCGCATGCCATCGTGATGCACCTTGCCGCCGTGATTCCCCAGCGCTTTGCCGCCAAGAGCGGCCCTAAAAACCGCATCGGCAAGATTTTTCCGGATTACCTGCGCAATGGATTTGGCGCCACCACCGTCGCAGCGTGGTCAATGCGTGCCCGGCCGGGCCTCGGCGTGTCCGTCCCTGTCAATTGGGATGAACTGGCCTCACTGACCGGCGGCGCACACTGGACGGCGCAAACCCTGGGCGGGCG
This sequence comes from Polaromonas sp. P1_E1_2, assembly GCF_056406035.1. Taxonomy (NCBI): domain Bacteria; kingdom Pseudomonadati; phylum Pseudomonadota; class Betaproteobacteria; order Burkholderiales; family Comamonadaceae; genus Polaromonas; species Polaromonas sp. P1_E1_2. The sequence goes on from NZ_JBFUAZ010000237.1 coordinate 695, forward strand.
CCTGGCAATCGGCAACCAGCCCTGGGAGGCTTACGAGGCATCACGCAACGGGCTTGCCAGCGCCATGAAGCAACTCGGCTTCAAGGCACCGGCGGCTGCGAAGTAATGCCTAATACCCCGCCAAACGTCCCCTCCGCGCAGTGTCGTCCGGTTCCTACAGGTCGAGGGCGGATGGCCCGACATGGAAAAGACGGCGCGGCATCTAAATTGACATAACGGCGCAAGTTTTCGTTTGCTTCGCCTCTTCTCAGGTCCCATTCTTAACTTCATCAAGGAGAAACTCATGGCATCCAACCAGAACGATCCGAAAAGAAACCAGTCGCAGGACAACCAGCAACAACAAGGCCAGCGCAACCAGAACCAGCCCGGCCAGCAGGACAGGCAAAACGCCAACAAGGCCAGCGACGCCCAGCTCAACCAGGGCGGTAACCAGCAGCAGCCCGGTCAGCAACACCAGCACGGTAGCGCCCAGCAATCGCGTAACCAGGCCGAACGTGACGACACCATGGATTCCGGCAACGCTGGTAGCAGGCAACAAGGCCGCAGCAACAAGTGATCGGTTGTGAGCGGATCTTCTATTCATCAAACGGAGGCATATGCCTCCGTTTTTTTGCAACACTGCAGCCACCAGAACCCCCACCATGAAGCAACTCGATGAAATGGATCTGACGCTTTACCTCCAGACTGAAGGCCGGCGCATGGCCGCGGAATTGAGAGGCAAGGCATTGGCGGAAAATCGCTCCCCCACGCCATCTGCCCCGCACCCGCCCGCCTCTGCGGCCCAGCGCCCGCCTTCCCTCCAGCCGCTCCAGCAGCAATGCGGGGCCCCGGCCGCTGGCACCCAAAAGCCGGCACGCAGCCTGAGCGAGGCCTTGCAACGCATGGGCGTGGCGGGTTCGCACCCGCGCCGGATGTAGGCCTTCGCCGCGACTTGGGGCCGAAGGACTGGCTCTGCGTGCGGCCGCGTCCTATCATTCAGGTAGCGCCACAGAACGCGCCTGGAGACATCATGAAAACCCATCTACCCCTCACATTGGCGATCCTGCTCTTCTTGTCCGGATGCCCCGACAACAAGGTTCCCAAAGCACCGCCCAAGGCCCCGGAACCGAAAGCGGACACCGCCCTGTCTTCACCACCAACTGCCGCGATTCAGGCGGCTCTTGCAGCCCAAACCCCGGCAAGCCTGCCCGGCCACACGGCATGAACGGTCGCGCGGGGGTTCGAACGTTATGGCCGGTATGGGTATTCGCGTCAGCCTGGATAGCCGGATGTGCCGGCATGGGTGCGGCGGACCCGCCGTCACACCGCGTCACCGTAGAAGGGCAAACCTACCTTATCAGCCAGTTGACAGCCAGCACATGGACGGCAATTGCCCCGGGGCCCAAAAACGGCAGCGCCACATCGACCCCTTCGGGCCGCGCGGCATTGCTGCAGGCGATTGAACTGCGCTCCGGCTGCAAGGTCACCGATGCTGACTATTCACGCAACGGCGTACAGCTCGACGCCCAGGTGGATTGTGCGAGCAGCTTGAAGAACTAACGAGGGCACTCCCGACATGAAGGAATAAAAAAAGGGGCGACAAATGCCGCCCCTTGGTTTGCCGAGCCTCGAGTGCCGACAAAAAACAATTGATTCCTGTGTGAGCGACAGTCCTTGCGGTTATGAAGCAGTCTTCAGCGCATCGCGCAGGGCTTTCACCTGGTCATGATTGCGCTGTGCGCCCTGGGCCTGGCGTTCCACCACGGCTCTGATACCGGCGGGGAAATTACGCTTCAGGGCTTTGCGGTAGCGTGCCACTGCAGCGTCTTCGCCGCGCTCGCACTCGTTGAGCATCGCCTGGTCGCTCAACGCGCTCAGCGTGGCCCGCACGGAAACCCATCCGCGATGCAATGCACCGCTGACCGAGCCGCCTTCGTCGGGTTTCCCGCCGAGCTGGCGAATCAGGGTTTGCAGCTCCAGGCCCGCAGCCCGGCATTCATCGGCATGGCGAAGCAGCAGTGTCTTGATGTCCTGCGCCTTGGTGTGCTCGGCGCATTCGCGGAAACCATACTCCCCGTCACGGCAGGATTCGAGCAGGTCGTTCAGGTTTTCGATGATGTCGTCATCGCCGTCCACTGTTGCATCGCCTGTTGCGGCGGCATTGTCAAAAGCACCCGGGTACAGGCTCTCAACCCGGGTCCATGCCGCGCGGCTCGCCTCCCTGGCCTGTGGCCAGGTCAACGTCGAACGCTCTCTTTTTGTATCCCAGTGGGTCCGCAAGCGGCTTTCGGTTTCGTCAAATGAACCCGTATATTCCTGCCGGCCATAGAGCCCCAGACGATAGGCCGGCGCATAGTCGTCAAAGGGCCGCCCGTCTTCGTAATAGCTTTCACGGTTGTAGTTGCCGCGCCAGTAGGCTTCTTCTGCAGTCGGGTCCAGTGCTTCGGCAGCTTCCTTGCCGCCCAGCCCGCCAGCCACGGCGCCTGCGATGCCGCCCACTACCGCACCCACCGGTCCGGCCACCGTTCCGGCAGCCGCGCCGGCGGCGATACCGCCTGCCGCAGCGCCAATACCTGTTCCGACCGGATGGGCACCCGGCTCCTTGCTGATGGGATCAAGATTCTGATCGTGCTGTTCCTTTGCCATGGTGTACTCCTTTGTCTCTTGCTGCGTTGTAAAAAAACCGCCCGGATGTTTGCTCGCACCATCGTGATGTGATGATCATTGCCAGGCAGGTAGATTGATGGTGCAACCCAGAGATGTACGGCGCGGTCAGGCAAGCACAGCCTCCTTTGTAGGAGAACGCCGCGCACGTCCCGGCCAGGTTGTCGCGTCAGAAATTTGCGGAATTTCGCCCTGTGGGCCTTTCAGGACAAGCGCAAGCAGCTATCAAAACAGGAGCAACAACAAGGAAGAAGACCTGGACTTGGGCGTGCGCAGGCGATGGCAACAGCACTGCAACTGAAGACCCGGTCCACCACTCAGGCATCGAGCTCCGGGTAACGGCGAAAGATGCCGTCTTCGTTGAAGGGAATGCGCCGCTCGCTCGCGAGATAGGCTGCCACGCGCCGGTTCTGGGCCACGCTGTCGTGCAAGGCTACAACGCGCGGTACGGTTTTCAGTGCGCGGCGGGCCGCCTTGGGAAACGCATACAGCAGCCCTTCCACCAGCTGGAACAGGGAAAGGTCGGCATAGCTCAGCCGGCCCCCCACCAGATGCGCGCTGCCGCGCGGGTTGCGCTCCAGCACGGTTTCAAACCAGCCCAGAAATTTCTTCACGCGCGCCGTCCTGAATTCTTTTGCGCGGCGCAGCGCTTCCTTTTTCTGGTCTTCGTAATACAGGCCGGTTCCTACCGGATGATGGGTGTCGTGCGCCTCGGCCACGACGTCGGCAATCGTGAGCTGCACCTGGTGCGTCCACAGGCGTTGAGCCTCGCTCTTGCCCACCAGGCCCAGGCGCGGACCCAGGTAAAGCAGGATGGCTGCCGACTGCCCGACGATGGTTTTTCCGTCCACCAAAAACGGCGGCGCGAAGGGCGGGTGCGGCACGTCCGCGCTCTCCATGAAGTGCATCATGGCGGGAATGCCCTGGCCGTCGCCCTCGCAGCCACGCGCCACGTCGAGGTAATCAGCGCCTGCGGCCTCCAGCGCCAGCCGGACAAATTCGCCGCGCCCCTGGATGGTGGGCCAGTAGTGAAGCTCGTAAGGCATGAATGACAACTCCTGCGCTTGGCGTTTCATTTTGCGTGAAACCCGGCCTTGAATCCACCGCGAATCCATGGCAAATGCCAATGCGTCCGCTTGTCCTACACCCGATTAACCCACGTCCCACAAATATCTTCCTGTGCGGCAGCTAAGTTGAAATTGTCGGCAAGCGAGCCCGCCTTCATTCAGTCGCGCTGACGTTACTTTTTACTTTTGGAGCTCCCATGACAACCGCCCTCAACGAATCCCTGCATGGCAAGACCCTGCGCTGGAGCTTCAAGGACGGCCCGACGAAGGGCCTTAGCTTTGAGCATATTTTTTCGGGCGACGGAGGGGTGACCTGGCGCAGCACCGGTCCGGGTTCAAAAGACCACCACGAAAGCGCCAGCGCCGCCGTGAAAGTGTCGGACGACGTGCATGTGGTGTCTTATCTCTCAGCGGAAAGCGGCTACACGATCACGGTAGCGCTCAGTCTCAAGACCGGCACAGCCACAGGGTTTGCATCCAACGGCAAGGACTGGGTCCAGCAGTCGGGCACTTTTGAAGTGCTGGGCGCGAGCCGTTAGCCGGCCGCGGCGATCTGCCGCAAGGCCTGTTCGAACACCTCAGCAGGCTGTCCACCGGAGATCAGATGGCGGTCGTTGATGATGACGGCCGGCACGGAATGAATGCCCTGCGTCAGGTAGAACTGCTCACGCTCGCGCACCTCTGCCGCATATTCGCCTGACGCCAGCACCTCCCGCGCGCGGGCTTCATCCAGGCCCGCTTCGGCAGCCGCTTTCGCCAGCACCTCGTGTGAAGCCGGGCTCTGGCCGTCGGTGAAGTAGCGCTTGAACAGCAGTTCCTTCAGCGCCTTTTGCTTGCCCACCCCTTCCAGCTCGGCCCAATGCAGCAGGCGGTGGGCGTCAAAGGTGTTGTAGATGCGACTGCGACCGCCGCCGGGCTCATCGGCCATGCTGAACTTGAAGCCGACCTGCGCGCCGCGCGCGCGGATGTTCTCGCGGTTGGCCTGGGCCTGTGCGGGCGTGATGCCGTATTTCTCGGTGATGTGCTCGGTGATTTCCTGGCCTTCGGGCGCCATCTTCGGATTGAGCTCAAAGGGCTGAAAGTGCAGCTCGGCCTGGATGTCGTCGCCCACGCGCTCCAGCGCCTGGTCCAGGGACTTGAGGCCGATCACGCACCAGGGGCAGGAAACGTCGGACACAAAATCGATTTTGAGTTGGGTGGTCATAGGGGCCTTGAGGGTTGCTGTTCTGGCAGACCGATTTTGGCCCGCAGCAAAGCAGCTTGCGGTTCGCCCGGGGATATTCAAGTACCGGGCGCGAGGTTAATCAGCGGGGGCCGCCCCTGCCTGGGGCCGTCTGTGGCAGCCCTTTTCAAGAAACTGTCACACAAGCTTCCTAAGATTCCCGCAGCGCAGCCCGACTTGCCCCGCCGGAGTGCGCGGCCAGGGCTGCGGCTTCACGACCACTCCACCTGAAAC
>NZ_JBFUAZ010000238.1:0-5859 GCF_056406035.1 Polaromonas sp. P1_E1_2
CAAGAGTTGTGCGCGGCCCAGGTCGGCGCTGCTCAGCCGGTGGGGATTGCCGTGCACAGGCCGGCCACGCTCGAAGTCCTCGCGGCTGACAGCCGTCACCGCTGCAGGCTGGCGCTGGTAGCGGTAAATATTGGTCACGTTGACGGTGTTGTTGACCACGATGTTGTGGTTCACCTGCGTGACGTAGCGCGGGCTCACGCGGTAGGCGGGGCGAAAGGCTTCGCCGGGTGCCAGCGGGAACCAGCCCACACCGGGCCGCGGTGCGCCGCCGATGGAAATGTTCCAGTTCACACCGCCGCTGCTGCCGCCCACAAAAGCGACGAGGGCGGGCGCATAGACAGGGCGCGGTGCCAGCCGGCCCGGCACCCAGGCCCAGCGCGGGCCGATTTGTGCCCAGCGGCCATAGTGAAACGGTGCAAACCCCCAGGGCGCGTCGTCCACCCAGGTCCAGCCCCAGGGCGAGACCCAGGCCCAGTGGCCGACGCGGTAGGGCGCCCAGTTGGCGGGCACGGCGCGCGGTATCCAGACGGCACCGTAGGCCGGGTCCTGACTCCAGTTACCGTAGCTGTCGAGCTGCTGGTAGCCCACGGTTTCGCGCGGTATGTAACGCGCCGAAACCGACTGGTCTTCACGCCGGTCGCGGTTAGCGGCCCACAGGTCAAAACTGTCCTGCTGTGCGGCGCCCGGTCCTGCCGGGGTGAGCTGCGTGCCGCTGAAGTTGGCCTGCTGGCGGCTTTGCAGCGTGACAGGGGCGACGCCGTCGCCATAAATCACGCCGCTGCCCGACTGGGCCACCACGCGCGTCGTGTTGCTGGCAGGGTCGACGTCCAGCCGGTAGTCACCGGGCTGCGCCACCACAAACGCGAGGTTGGGCGTATCCACTTCCAGGCGCTGGCCTTCGTAGAGGGCCCGCACGCGCAGCTTGAGCGTGCCTTGGGCGAGGCGCAGCTGGGTGGTGTTGTCGTCCAGTGCCTGGAAATCCAGGCTGGTCTGGCTGTTCATGCGCAGCGCGGTCGAGCCCACGTACAGTTCCGAGCGGGCGCCGGGGCCCGTCCACAGCCTGTCGCCGGCTGTCAGCGGCCGGTTCAGCATGGCGGGTGTCCAGGCCGGGGCTTCTGCCGGGTTGTTGCTGTCGCCCGGTGCGAAGCTTACGGCGCCTTCGGCCAGGTTAAGTCTGGCGACCCGGCCGGGTGGGTCCAGCTGGGCGCCCTGAGGCGCAGGTTCCTGCGCCCAGGCAACGGGCTGCAGCAATGCCAGCAGGACTGCAAAGGCCAGCAGCACGAAGTACCCGTAAAGGTGCGAAGGCCGGAAGGCCGTGTGGTCGGTATGGGACGAATTTGTGTCGCTGGTGTCGATTGCTGTCATGTTGAACGCTCTCTTCCTGTCTTGCGGGACATGGATGGACTGGAAGGCGGGCTGACACGTAACGGTCATGATCGCATCGTGATCGCCAGCCTGATGAGGAGACCTTACCCAGTACAACGTGCGTGACGATGGATGGAGTGCTAACAGGCAGTAAAGATTGCGAAACAGAAGGCAGGAATGAAACGGGATGTRATGTCCGCAGCGGCTGATCTTTCTGTTGATGACATTTTTATTAGAGAAAAATGCCTGCAAGTCAATGCAGACGAGCGCGAGCAGCTATCAAAAAAGGAGCGACTGGGTTGCGGCGAAAAAATGGCGCGTGCAATATGAGACGATTGCCCCATGCAAGATTTCTGGCCTTCCAGTGGCTTTTCCCGGCTCCAGCGCAACGCACGCGGCTGGCTCGCCCTCTCCGACGACTATCTGCGGCTCTTCCTCGCGCGGCCCGAACTCGCGCCGGTGGCGGAGTCATGCGATGCCGAACGTGCCTTGCACGCCGCACTGGTGGCCGCGCCGTCCCGGCCGGTCTCGCCTGCCGAATTGACGGCCCTGCAAGATGCGGATGCGCGTGACAACTACAAGCTGTTTTTGCGCTTTCGCGATGGCTTGCTCGCCGCCGGCACGCTGGAGGCGTATTACCTGAGCCTGTTCCCGCGGGACGGAACGGGCCGCATCGACATACCGCCGTTGTTCATCGACCTGGTTGCCCAGGCCGTTGTCCACAATGTGCTGCACGGTTCCACCGACGCATATGAAGTGCGCGCCGCTGAAATGCTGTTTCGCCCGCAGCGCATCAGTACACAGGACGGCCAGGTGCTAAGCGGCGACCAGGAGGTGATCGACATGTTCAATGAGACCGGCGGTGTGGGCGACTTCGGCCGCTTCCTTGCGGAGGCCAAGGCGCCGGTGCCTGTTGTGGAGCTGCAGGTGCTCAATGACGACAACGCTTTCACGTATTGGCAGCAGCCGGGCCGCCACCGTTTTTTGCTGGACCTGACGCATGAAGTCAGCAACGACCTGAGCCACGGCCTGGTCTTCACCATGGTGCGTGCCCGCTCAGGTCTCAAGGCGCTGGCAAGTGTGTTGCAGAAGTGGGTGAAGCATTTTCTGGGCGTTGAAGTCACCATCCGGCCCGTGCAGAAAGTGGACGATGAAGCCTGGCGCTGGCATGTAGGGCTGGACGTGGACTCCACAGCCTTGCTCAATGACCTGTATGAGGGAAGGGACGTTGCGCCCGACCGGCTGCAGCGCCTGGTCAGCCTGTTCCGGCTGGAGTTTGTGGATGCGCGGGAAATGCGCAGCGATGTGGCCGGCAAGCCGGTGTACCTGGGATTGATGATGAACGCCGACGGGGTGGTAAAGCTCAAGCCGCAAAACCTGCTGGTGAACCTGCCGCTGCTGCCTGCAGCTTCCTAGGGGTGTGCGCGGATCAAGCCGGATCATTTCAGTCGCTGCCCTCCACTTCCACCACCAGCACGCGGGCCTCGCCCACCGGCGAGGCGACATGCTCGGTGCCCACGCTCGCGAAAAAGATGTCGCCGGTTTCCAGCATCACGGAGCATTGTCCGCAGTTGTCGCGGTAACGCATTTCCACGCGGCCATCGAGCACCGCAAACACTTCTTCGCCTTCGTTGATATGCCACTTGTAGGGTTTGTCGGTCCAGTGCAGCCGGGTGGTGATGCCCTGCATATTGGCTACCGTCAGCGCGCCCCAGGCGCGTGCTGCGGTGAAATCCTTGCTTCGGATGATCTTCATGTCGGTCTCCATCAGGTGCAGTGAAAGCCCCGCCATGCTACGTCGCGGGGCCGGCGGAACCATGAATTCTTCGGGGGCCATTGATTCCGTATCCGCATCACTGAAATGCGCCGTTCAGGACTCCGCGGCGCTAAGATGGTTTGCATGAAAAGCGTATTGCTGCCCTGCGGCGAAGCCGTTTCCGCCCTGGGCATGGGCACCTGGAACATGGGCGATGCGCCGGCGCGGCGCGCCGACGAACTCGCGACCCTGCAGCTCGGCCTGGACCTGGGCTGTACGCTGGTCGATACCGCGGAAATGTATGGCGAGGGGCTGGCCGAAGAGCTTGTTGGCGAGGCGCTGCAGGGAAGGCGTGATGAGGCCTTCATCGTCACCAAGGTGTATCCGCACAATGCCTCGAAGGCGGGAACGGTGGCCGCGTGCGAGCGCAGCCTGCGGCGGCTGCGCACCGACCGCATTGACCTTTACTTGCTGCACTGGCGGGGTTCTGTGCCGCTGGCCGAAACCATGCAGGCTTTGATGGCGCTGCAAAAGGCCGGCAAGATCCGTCATTACGGCGTGAGCAATCTTGACCTCTCCGACATGCAGGAGCTGTGGCAAGTGCCCGGCGGTCAGGGCGTGCAAATCAACCAGCTGCTGTACAACCTCACGCGCCGCGGCATTGAGTGGGACTTGCTGCCATGGCTGCATGAACGCAAGGTACCGGTCATGGCCTATTCACCGATCGAGCAGGCGCGGCTGCTGCGCCATGCGGGCCTGACCCGCTTCGCCGCGCGTCACGGCATGCAGCCCGCCCAGGCGGCGCTGGCCTGGGTGCTGGCGCAGGGCGGCGTCATCGCGATTCCCAAAACCAGCCATCCGGAACGGCTGCGCGAGAACGCCGCGGCAGCGCAGATCCGGCTCAGCGATGAACAACTGGCTGAACTGGATGTGTTGTTCAAGCCGCCTTCCCGCGCCACCTCGCTGGAGATGATCTAGACCTTTCCAGGGGTCAACGCATCAGCCACATCCCTACTGCCAGCAAGGCCGCCTGGACGGCCATGGCGATGTAGAGCGGCTTGCGGGAAGGCGTGGCGGCATCCTGAAGCGTCTGGCTAATACGCTGCGCGAGCAGAGTGCGCAACACGGGGTCAGGCGAACCTGGTGCTGGCGCAGGTGCGGCCTCGGCGGCGCGGGCCTGCTGCCATTGCGCCAATACATCAGCCAGCGGCAGGCGGTTCACCACGAAATTGATCATGCCGCGCACGGCGCGTCCCTGGCCCAGCACGGGCGCCAATTGCTGACCGATGGCATCGGCCGACAGCATCTCTGACACCCGTTCGAGTGCACCCTTGGTTCGCGGCATGGCCTCGATACGTCCGGCAATCGCGTCCGTCAAGCGCTGCGACATGGCCTCTCCATGACCCGTCACGACTTGTTGTATGGCCCGGCTGCGGCCACGCGCCACGCCCAGCATCAGGTAAATCGGAACAAAGGCCAGCAGCAGCATGCTGACCAGCAATGGCGGTGAAAACAGCAAGGCGAGGATGGCGCCGGCGCCGCCTGCATGCGCAGCGGCGGGCATGCCAAGGCCGGACAGCCGGCTCAGGTAGAAGAAGAACACGCCACCGCCCAGCAGGAAAGCCAGCAAACCACCCATGGCGACGGAACTGGCAAACGCCATGCCGGCTTTGGCGCCGGTGCGCACCATGGATGGCGCGGCAGAAGAGTTTGATGACATGCAAGGCCCCCCTTATTTTTTAAAGGGCTGATCATAAGCGGCGCTTGCGGGGGCGCTGGTGGTGCATGGCAGACGCTGCAGCCCGTCCGCGCCATCGCCGATCGAGACGCCGGACCCCGCGGATCACGGTCCGGCCTCGCTACGCCGCCATGTTGTATAGACAGGCCGGCGAATAAAATTGAAGGTCAAACCGGTTGCAAGCGGGTGCTTCTTTTTCATTCGCCTTATGCTTGCAAGCCCCATAAGGAGACCTTCCCCATGCTTCGCAAGTTTTTGTCGTTCATCGCCCTCGCGCTCATGCTCTGTGCCGCGCAGGCCCAAACCTACCCGGCCAAGCCGATCCGGCTGATCGTTCCGTTCCCCCCCGGCGGCGGCACCGACATCCTGTCGCGCCTGGTGGCCAACAAGCTGACCGAGGTCAGCAAGTGGAATGTGATCCCCGACAACCGCGGCGGCGCCGGCGGCACCATCGGCATCGCCGAAGCCGTGCGTGCCGCGCCCACGGGCTATGACATGGTCATGGGCCAGAAGGACAACCTGGTCGTTGCACCCTGGCTGTACAAAAACCTGAGCTACGACCCGACCAGGGATTTGGTGGCCGTGGCCCACGTGGCTTACACGCCGGTGGTGATCGTCACGGGCGTGCAGTCGCGCTTCAAGACGCTGGCCGACGTGGTGGCGGCAGCCAAAGCAGCGCCCGACTCCATCACCTACGGCTCGCCCGGCAATGGCACGACCATCCACCTGGCCGGCGAGATCTTCAACAGCRCCGCCAACATCAAGCTGCGCCACGTGCCCTACAAGGGTTCCAACCCGGCCATGATGGACGTGCTGGCCGGCAACGTGGACCTCATGGTGTCCTCGCTGCCCTCGGCCATTGCCCAGATCAAGTCGGGCAAGCTGCGCCCGCTGGCCGTCACCTCGGCCCGCCGCAGCACCTCGCTGCCCGAAGTGCCTACCGTGGCTGAACTGGGCTACAAGGACTTTGACGTCAGCACCTGGTACGGCCTTTTCATGC
>NZ_JBFUAZ010000239.1:0-5858 GCF_056406035.1 Polaromonas sp. P1_E1_2
GCTGATCGGTGTGCCCGCCGCCTACACACTGGCACGCAAGGACTTTCGCGGCAAAAAGTTGCTCACGCTGCTGTTTCTGCTTCCGCTGATGGTGCCGCCGATTACCTATGGCATTCCGCTGGCCACCGTGATGTACCAACTGCACCTGGCCGGAACCTTGCCGGGCGTGATCATCGCCAACATGATTCCGGCTCTGCCTTTTGTGATCCTCGTGATGACGCCTTTTGTCGAGCAGATAGACACCAACATCGAATCTGCGGCGCGCGTCTTTGGCGCCAACACGCGGCAGATGTTCCTCTACACCCTGGTGCCGCTGCTGGCGCCCGGTGTGCTGGCGGCGGGCCTGCTGGTGCTGGTGCGGACGGTGGCGATGTTCGAGTTGACCTTTCTGGTGGCCGGCCCCGACACCCAGACGCTGGTGGTGGCGCTGTACTACGCGGTCTTTGCCGCCGGCGTGCGCGCAGGGCAATCGGTCGACGCGATGGCGATGATCTACATGGCGATCACGGTGCTGTGGTTGCTGATTGCGCTGCGTTTCGTGAACCCCACGCAGCTGGTCAGCCGTGTCAAGGAGCATCCGGGCAAGGCTTGATGAACTGAACCGGGGCCTGCAAAGATTTCCGTTGGTGGAAATTGGGCACGGAAAGCAGCTGGGCTGCTCTCCGTGCTTTTTTTTGCCCACGCGGATCATTCCAGTGAGGGCTCCAGCGATGGCGCCATGCCGCCGACACGCTGCATCAACGCGTGCTGCAGGCCGAACACCTGAAGCTGCTCCGCATACGGCGCAAGCATCTGTTCTTCCTTCGCGATGGCGACCCCCAGGAGGCTGGCCATTTTCTCTTTGCTCACCTGGCCGTTTTCCAGCAGTTCGTCCACGATGCTCAGTAGCAAGGCCGAATCGGTTTTGAGAATCTCCTGTGCGCGCGCGTACGCCTGCGCGAGCAGGGCCTCGATCTCGGCGTTGGTCGGCTCAACATCGGTGTTGAGGTTGTCGTCCATGTCGTGGGTCACGTCGGTGTGGCTCAGCCGGTTGCCGAAACCGAAGTGGCGCACAAAGCGTGCGGCCAGGGCGGTGGCGTTCTTGAAGTCGCTCTCGCTGCCCGTGGTGCAGGCATCGTCGCCGAACACCAGCGCCTCGGCGGCGCGGCCGGCCAGGCCCACGCAGAGGCGGTCCAGGCAGCTTTGACGTGATTCGGCCTTCATGCGTACATAGCTGTTGTAGCCGCCCTCGAAGGATGCCACGTTGATCTTGACTTCCTGCGGCGCATGGCCGAACAGGCGGCCGTAGGCCAGGCCGTGGCCTGCTTCGTGCACGGCCAGCAAGGCCCGAAAGTCGGGGCTGGCGCGCTGCTTGAGCTGGTTGAGGTCCAGCGGCACGGGGTAGGCAATGTTCCCGCCCCCGCAATCGCCATGACTGACGTGCAGGGATTGCGTGGCGGTGTCCAGCCTCACGTGCAGCGTGGTGTCCGCCGGCACATCATGCTCAAACGCCCACAGCACGGCATTCACCAGCGGCGCACTCAGGATGGCGTGAATCGACGAGAACAGCGGGCGCGTGCCCTGGGCCGGGAAGACCGCATTGGCATAAATTCCCTGGTACACCGATTCATGCAGATCAAAAGACAGTCCTGCACTCGCCTGCATTTCACCAACGTATCTGTCACAGGTGCTGCGGATCAGCCGCTCATACGTGGCCTGGCTCAGCGAGGGGTAGATCACATGGTTGTTCCCCAGCCGGGCGATCTGCTCGGGCTTGAAGCGCTCTCCCAGGGCCTTCTTGACGTCAATGACCGACAGTTTTTTCGTCAGTGCATGAAAGATGTCGGCATCGGTGTCGCAGTCTTCCACGCGTTTGGCGGTTCCCTCATACATCTCGTCGAGGTTGCCCGAAACGATGATGAGCAAGCGGCTGTAATCCGTTTCCCACGAGTCGGTCGATGCCCTGAACGCCAGCATGCGCTCCTGCAGTTGCTGGGGTGTCCAGGTCATCACCTCCTGTAGTGGTTCCTTGAGCTTGAGGCTTTGCTTGAATTCCTGAGCCTGGTAGGGCGAAAGGGCGAACTTCAGCTTTTTGGCCTGGACGCCGTCCTTGGCAGGCTTTTCATCAGCCTGTTCCTCGCGTTCGTGGTCATACAGCGAGAAAGCCAGAGACGATTCCAGCTCCTGCAGAAAAGACAGCGACGGCGGCAGGCGCCCGTCGGACAGCAGCTGCCACACGTCCTGGTAGCGTTTGACGGCGACCTCATCGCCCTTTTCGTTGATGGTGCGAAAGCGCTGGAATTCATCCAGCACCAGAATGCCAGGCTCGCTCTCGGCAACGGCGGACTCCGCCAGCATGCCGCTGATGGAGTCGGCGCTGCGCCAGCTGCTGCCGTTGCTGAAGCCGTCCATCTGTACTTCGACAAAGCGGTCGTAGAAACCCAGCTTTTGCGCCAGGCGGCGCGTGAGCTGGGTCTTGCCGGTGCCGGTCAGGCCCCACAGGCACACGATCACCGGGCGGCGGATGATGTGCGGCAGCACGTACCAGGCGCGGATCGACTCGATCACCCGGTCGATGATGTCGTCAATACCGAACAGCTCGGTCTTCAGCTCGGTGGCGACKAGGGCCAGGTGGGCACTGCGTTCGCGCATGAGTTCGGGCGGCACGCGGGCTGCGGCCGCCGTCTCGGTTGTCATATCGTTCTTCATGTCAGTCAGTCAAATTTTTGAGGGCTTTTTGCAAAGCCACGGTTTCAGCCCGGCGGTGAGCGCCGGCGCTGCGAATATGTTTGCCCGCGCCCGACGTGATGGCACGCTGGACGAGGGCCCGCACCACGGGATTGCGCGGTGTGGGTGGCGGCAAAGTCAAAGCCAGCGGCTGCTTCATGCGCCGCAAATGCTTGACCTTGCCTGCGGCAAAGTCACGGGAAAAAGTTTTGGCACTCATGTGCACGCTCCGAAAAAGCAAAACCCCGGCGAAAAATCAGCCTGGGGTTCGCGGAGCGCGCTTCACACGTGAAGGCGCGGCACCGACTGCCCGCAGGGCTGGGTATGGTTGACACCACATCCAGCCGGGGGCAGTGGAGGGTGCGTCAGGTGTGAGTGAACAAAGTCATGGTCTTGAGGGCTTCAAGGTGTTTACTACACAAGGTTATTCGTTGCGCAGTGGCTCAAAGCAAGGAACGGATTCTGAAGAGCCCGCGCGGGCTTGGCAAGTTTTATGCAGCGATTTCTCACAATGTGTTGTGAAAATCAAACCGCTGCTGCGCTGATTGCTGCGCGCTTCAGCGCCGCGACGACACCACGATGCCACCCACGATCAGCACAAAAGCCAGCGCGTGGTAGAGGTGCGGCAACTCACCGAGAAAGGCCGCCGACAGCAGCGCAGCGAACAGCGGCGTGAGGTTGGAAAAGAAGCCCGCAATCGCCGGCCCGACACGCTGCACGCCCATGCCCCAGCAACGATAGGCAATCACCGCGGGTCCCACGGCCACGTACAGCAGGGCTGCGGCCAGCGGCCAGCCCCATTGGATGTGCGCGTCGGTCAACGCCCATTCGCCGGCGGCAAACGCGCCCGACCAGGCCAGTCCGAACACGATTTGCGCGAGCAGGAAGGCGGCCCAGTCGCGGCGGATTTCCGCCGGCTCTTTGGGTTRCGACAGCAGCCAGCTGTAAAACGCCCAGGCCAGCGTGGCAAGCAGCACGTACAGGTCACCGGGCACCGGTTGCACCTGCATGAGCAATTCCCACTGGCCACGCGACAGCACCACCAGCACGCCGGCAATCGACAGCACGGCACCGGCGATCTGTCGCTTCGACACAGCCTGGCCAAAAAACAGCGCCCCCACAATCAGCATCCAGATCGGCACGCTKGACGCCACCAACGTCACGTTGARCGGTGTGGAGGTTTTCAGGGCCAGATACTRCAAGGCGTTGTAGCAACCCACACCCAGCAGGCCCAGCACCGCGAAACGTTTCCAGTGAGGCCACAGGCTGCTGCGCGGTTTGAGCAGGCGCCAGGCCAGCGGCAACAGGATCACGAAGGCCAGGGCCCAGCGCAGGAAGTTGAGCGTCATGGGCGGCACCAGGCCAGTGACGAGGCGGCCGACGACGGCGTTGCCGGCCCAGAGCAAGGGAGGGACCACCAGCAGCGTGGCAGTGGCGGGCGTGAGGCGTTGGGTCATGACGGGGACTTTATCAAGCATGACTGTTTTCCTCTCGCCATACGGGGTTCAACCCTCGGCGCCTGCGGCCCATTTCGATTCATGGCACCATGGCGGCCACCCCTTTTTCTTTCTCCATCTGCAACCTTTGCAAGGAAATCCATGGCCTCCATCACCTCCAAAGCCGTACGCATCAACCAGCACGGCGGACCTGAAGAACTCACACTGGTAGACGTGACGGTAGGCGACCCCGGCCCGGGCGAAATACGCATCCGTCACAAGGCCGTTGGCTTGAACTACATCGACGTGTACCAACGCAGCGGTGTCTACCCGCTTGCCATGCCGCTTCAACTGGGGATGGAAGCTTCCGGCATCGTCGAGGCTGTTGGTGAGGGCGTGACCCACCTGAAAGCGGGTGACCGCGCGGCCTATGCCAGCCAGCCGCCCGGCAGCTACTGTGAAGTGCGCGTGATGCCGGCCAAGTGTGTGTGCAAGCTGCCCGATGCGATCTCGTTTGAAACCGGCGCGGCCATGATGCTCAAGGGGCTGACCACGCAGTACCTGCTGCGCCGCACGCAGCCGCAAGGCGGCCTGCAGCCCGGCGACCATGTGTTGTTTCACGCGGCCGCCGGTGGCGTGGGCCTGATCGCCTGCCAGTGGGCCAGGGCCATGGGCCTGCAATTGATAGGCACCGCCGGCTCTGACGAGAAATGCGCGTTGGCGTTGTCGCAGGGCGCGGCCTTTGCCGTCAACTACGCGAAAGAAGACTTCGTGGCCCGCGTCAAGGAGATCACCGGTGGCAAGGGCGTGAAGGCGGTGTACGACTCGGTCGGCAAGGACACCTTCCTCAAGTCACTGGATTGCCTGCGCCCCTTTGGCCTGCTGGCCAACTTTGGCAATGCCTCGGGCAAGACGCCGCCGCTGGACATCGGCCTGCTGGCTGCCAAAGGCTCGCTCTACGTTTCACGGCCGACGCTCTTTACCCACATTGCGACGCGTGAGACCACACAGGAAATGGCGGATGAATTGTTTGCCATGGTCATCAGCGGCAAAGTCCATATTCCTATAGACCAGCGTTTTGCCCTGGCCGACGTTGCCGAGGCGCACCGTGCGCTTGAAGCCCGCAAGACCACGGGCTGCACCATCCTGACGCTGTAAAAGAAGAGCGAATTTGCCCCAGGGCATAGGCCTTTGTGCGGTAAACCTGTGTAAAGCTGGAGAGGGTATTCAACGCAAGGCGTGCCGCATGCGTTACAAAGGGCTGCAGGAGAACACCATGCCCACAGTGACTATCCAGGCCAGCATGCTCGCGGCCTTCCTGGCTTGCCTCGCCGCTCCGGCGGCGCAGGCGCAGGCCGATGCCGCGCCGCCGCCGGCCAAGTTTGCCGCCACATGGCGCGCCGCTTCGCGCCTGGGGTATGCACCCACGCCGGCCTCGACGCAGGCCGCTGCGGCCTCACCCCGCGCCTGGGCGTTGCAGCAGCTGGATGTGGCCTATGCCGCAAGCCTGCGTCCTCCCAACCTTCCTGCCGAACTTGCCGGCATCAACGCACCGCTCGGTGACATTGCGCGCAGCTTCCAGGCCGAGCGGGAGGCGCGAAAGGCCGCGCGCGAAACGCCCAAGCCTGGTATGGCCGCCGCGGCCGATACAGGTGGCGAAAAATTCAGCCGCGAGATGGCCCAGGGCGCGGCCGCCTGGCRGCTGATGTCCTGCAG
>NZ_JBFUAZ010000240.1:0-5833 GCF_056406035.1 Polaromonas sp. P1_E1_2
GTATTACGAGCCCACCCCTAATGGTTGCGCCCCCAGTTTTCTGGATATCGCCGCGCCCGAAGACCGCCTCGTGGTGGTTCACAGCTTTTCCAAGAGCTTTTTGATGACCGGGTGGCGCCTGGGCTGGCTGGTGATGCCGGCTGCCATGACGCCGCACATGGGCAAGCTGGTGGAGTTCAACACCTCCTGCGCGCCGGTGTTCGTGCAGCGGGCCGGGCTGGTGGCCATCGAACGCGCGGCCGATATCACGCCCCGGGTGGTTGCCCATCTGAAAACCTGCCGCGACACTTTGGTGCCGCTGCTGCAGGCCGTGCCGGGCGTGCAGTTGGCACCGGCCAAAGGCGGCATGTACGCCTTTTTCCGCCTGGAAGACCAGGCGCGCTTCGGGGACTCTCTGGAGACCGCCAAACGTCTGGTGGTGGAGGGGGGCTTGGGCCTGGCGCCCGGCAATGCATTCATGGTCAATCCCGGGCCCGAGGCTCAGGGCTGGCTACGCTGGTGTTTCGCCAGCCAGGATGTCGCTCGGCTGGGGCGGGGGGTGGAACGCCTCAGGCGCTGGCTTGGGGAATGATCTCAGGCTATAATCCAAAGCTCTGCGCAATTTGAGGCTCTTTTTGAGCCTTTTTCATGCCGGAACACGACGAAAGCGGTTTATTCACTCCCATGTCGGGAACGCTGCTTCGCTCGCAAGCGCACCTCGGTGCAAGAAAGAGAAAACATGATTGCAAAATCAATCAAGGCCGAAATCGTTCAGGCCAACGCACGCGCCGCCGGCGACACCGGCAGCCCTGAAGTTCAAGTGGCGCTGCTGACCGGCCGCATCAACGAACTGACCCCCCATTTCAAGGCCAACGCCAAGGATCACCACGGTCGCCGCGGTCTGCTGCGCATGGTGAGCCGCCGCCGCAAGCTGCTGGACTACCTGAAGTCCAAAGATGCCGAACGTTACACCGCGCTGATCGCCAAGCTTGGCCTGCGCAAGTAATCGGTAGCAACGATTTGAAAGCGCCTGAGTTAGTTCACTAGCTCAGGCGCTTTTTACTTCGGAGCAAGGCAAAACGAGCACGCGCTGTGTCATTCCACAAGAAAAGCCCTGGTCAGGCCCTTGATTCCAGGCATTTTGTGGAATGGCATCGTGTTCAGCCAGCCGCCGCTCCGGGCCTCCCGCACTGCCTCAAGTGCGTGAATTTAGTGGAGATAAGAACATGAGCATTTTCAACAAAGTCACCAAGTCTTTCCAATGGGGTCAGCACAAAGTCACGATGGAAACCGGCGAAATCGCACGCCAGTCCAGCGGCGCCGTCGTCGTTGACATGGACGGCACCGTGGTACTGGCCACCGTGGTCGCCAAGACCGATGCCAAGCCCGGCCAGGATTTCTTCCCCCTGACAGTCGACTACCTCGAGAAAACCTACGCCGCTGGCCGCATTCCAGGCAGCTTCTTCAAGCGCGAAGGCCGTCCCAGCGAATTCGAAACGCTGACTTCGCGCCTGATCGACCGCCCGATCCGCCCCTTGTTCCCTGAAGGCTTCTTCAACGAAGTTCAGGTCGTGATCCATGTGCTGTCGCTGAATCCTGAGGTCGAAGGCGACATCCCTGCGCTGATCGCCTCGAGCGCTGCGTTGTCGATCTCCGGCATCCCGTTCAACGGCCCCATCGGCGCCGCTCGCGTGGCCTACATCGACGGCCAGTACGTGCTGAACCCCGGCAAGACCCAGCTCAAGGATTCGAAGATGGACCTCGTCGTGGCCGGCACCGAAGCCGCCGTGCTGATGGTCGAGTCCGAAGCCCAGCAACTGTCCGAAGAGATCATGCTCGGCGCCGTGGTGTTCGGCCATGAGCAGGGCAACATCGCCATCAACGCGATCCATGAACTCGTTCGCGACGCCGGCAAGCCGGTGTGGGACTGGAAAGCGCCTGCCAAGAACGAGCCGCTGATCGCCAAGGTCAACGAACTGGCCGGTGCCAAGCTGCAAGCCGCTTACCAGATCCGCGCCAAGCAAGCCCGTACGCAAGCCTGCCGCGTGGTGACCTCTGACGTGATGGCCGCGCTCAAGGCCGACGGCGTGGAATTCGACGGTGTGGCCGTTGAAGGCATGCTGTTCGACATTGAAGCCAAAATCGTCCGCAGCCAGATTCTGGCCGGCGAACCCCGCATCGACGGCCGCGACACGCGCACCGTTCGTGCGATTGAAATCCGCAACAGCGTGCTGCCCCGTACCCACGGTTCGGCCCTGTTCACGCGTGGCGAAACCCAGGCTCTGGTCGTGACCACGTTGGGCACTGAGCGCGATGCGCAGCGTATCGACGCGTTGTCGGGCGACTACGAAGACCGCTTCATGCTGCACTACAACATGCCTCCGTTCGCCACCGGTGAAACCGGCCGTGTCGGCTCGCCAAAGCGCCGCGAAATCGGTCACGGCCGTCTGGCCAAGCGCGCGCTGATCGCCGTGCTGCCGTCGAAGGAAGAGTTTCCGTACACCATGCGCGTGGTGTCTGAGATCACCGAGTCCAACGGCTCTTCGTCCATGGCTTCGGTCTGCGGCGGCTGCCTGTCGCTGATGGATGCCGGTGTGCCGATGAAAGCCCACGTGGCCGGTATCGCCATGGGCCTGATCAAGGAAGACAACCGTTTTGCCGTGCTGACCGACATCCTGGGTGATGAAGATCACCTGGGCGACATGGATTTCAAGGTTGCGGGTACCACCTTCGGTATCACCGCGCTGCAGATGGACATCAAGATCCAGGGCATCACCAAGGAAATCATGCAGGTCGCGCTGGCCCAGGCCAAGGAAGCCCGCATGCACATCCTGGGCAAGATGCAGGAAGCCATGGGCGAAGCCAAGGCTGAAGTGTCCGACTTCGCGCCGCGTCTCTACGTCATGAAGATCAACCCAGAGAAGATCCGCGACGTGATCGGCAAGGGCGGCGCCGTCATCCGCGCGCTGACCGAAGAAACCGGCACGCAGATCAACATCGAGGAAGACGGCACTATCACCATCGCGTCGAATGACAGCGCCAAGGCCGACGAGGCCAAGCGCCGCATCGCCGAGATCACCGCTGAGGTCGAAATCGGCAAGGTGTACGAAGGCCCGGTCACCAAGATCCTGGACTTCGGCGCCCTGATCAACCTGCTGCCCGGCAAGGACGGCCTGCTGCACATCAGCCAGATCGCCCACGAGCGCGTCGAGAAGGTCACCGACTACCTGAGCGAAGGCCAGATCGTCAAGGTCAAGGTTCTGGAGACCGACGAGAAGGGCCGTGTCAAGCTGTCGATGAAGGCTTTGCTCGACCGTCCGGCCCAGGACCAGGACCGGGGCTGATCAATACTGCTATTGATTTTGTAGCTGCTTGCGCTCTTGTACAGAGGGCTGGCGGCTCAAATGACCTTGATACGCCATGAAAGTTGTTGAAATTACCTCCTACGGCAAGCCTGAGGTGTTGCGCCTGGCTGATCGCCCGGCGCCCATCGAAGGTTCTGGCGAGGTAGTGATTCGCGTGAGCGCCAGTGGCGTCAACCGACCTGATGTTCTTCAGCGCATGGGTCACTACCCGGTACCGCCCGGGGCGTCCGACATTCCCGGGCTTGAAGTCGCGGGTGTGATCGTGTCCGGCGATGCCGTGGCCATGGCCGTAGCCGGCCTCAAAATCGGTGACCGTGTCTGCGCGTTGGTCGCGGGTGGTGGCTATGCCGAGTTGTGTGTTGCTCCGATTGGGCAGTGCCTGCCGGTGCCTTCAGGGCTGAGCAACATCGAGGCGGCATCTCTGCCCGAGACGTTTTTCACCGTCTGGAGCAATGTGTTTGAGCGCGCTTACCTGCAGCCGGGCGAAACCTTGCTGATCCAGGGCGGCTCCAGCGGCATCGGCGTCACGGCCATTCAGATCGCCAAGGCCTTGGGGGCCACGGTGCTGGTAACGGCCGGCAGCGACGAAAAATGCGCTGCCTGTGTGGCCCTGGGCGCGGACCATGCCATCAACTACAAGACCAGTGACTTTGCCGAAGAGGCAAAAAAGCTGACCAACGGGAAGGGCGTCGACGTCATTCTTGATATGGTTGCCGGTGGTTATGTTGCGCGAGAAGTTGACTGCATGGCCGAGGACGGCCGTCTGGTCATCATTGCGATACAGGGCGGGGTCAAGTCCGAGATCAATGCGGGATTGGTGTTGCGCAAGCGCTTGACCGTCACCGGTTCAACCCTGCGTGCGCGATCTGTCGAGTTCAAGAGCGCCATTGCGAATGCATTGAGGAATAAGGTGTGGCCACTGCTTGCGAGCGGTGCTGTCAAGCCGGTGATTCACAGCACGTTTGCGGCGGCTGATGCGGCCAAGGCGCATGCATTGATGGAGTCCAACCAGCATGTCGGCAAAATCGTCTTAACCTGGTCACCGACACCATGAAGAAGCTTATTGCTGGTAACTGGAAGATGAACGGCGGCCTGGAGGCCAACGCAGCCTTGCTGGATGCCCTGGCGAGTGGGCTGGCCAATCCTCCGGCATGTGARGTGGCGGTTTGTGTTCCYGCGCCTTACCTGGCACAGGTTCAGYTATTGCGRGCTGCTAAACCCGGCCTGTCTGCCATTGAACTGGGCGCACAGGATGTGTCCGTTCATGCCAGTGGCGCCTATACGGGTGAAGTCAGTGCCGCCATGCTCAAGGAGTTTGGTTGCCGTTTCGCTATCGTTGGTCACTCGGAGCGGCGCCAGTATCACGGCGAGACTGATGCGACGGTCGCCGACAAGGCAAAATCTGCACTGGCCTGCGGTGTTACCCCCATCGTTTGTGTTGGCGAAACGCTGGCCGAGCGTGAGGCAGGCCATACCGAAGAAGTCGTGAAGCGGCAGCTCGCGGCGGTGATCCACACCAATGGCCACTGCATCAGCGAAATCGTGGTGGCCTACGAACCGGTATGGGCGATTGGTACCGGCAAGACAGCGACTCCGCAAGAGGCGCAGGCTGTGCACCTGGTGCTGCGCAACCAATTGAAGGCGGCTACAGATCAGTTTGCCCGCGTGAAAATTCTGTATGGCGGCAGCATGAACGCGGCCAACGCGGCAACGCTGCTGGCCCAGCCCGATATCGACGGTGGCCTGATTGGCGGTGCGTCGCTCAAAGCCCCCGATTTTTTGACAATTATTGCTGCAGCCCGCAACTGACAGGCGCAGAACGCTATTAATTTAGGAGTAGATATGAACGTTGTATTAACCATTGTCCTCGCTGTGCAGATGCTTTCGGCGCTCGGCATGATTGGCCTGATCCTGGTGCAACACGGCAAGGGCGCAGACATGGGCGCGGCGTTTGGCAGTGGCGGTTCGGGCAGCCTTTTTGGCGCCAGCGGCAGTGCTAATTTCCTGTCACGCACTACCGGCGTTCTCGCCGCGTTGTTTTTTGCCTGCACCTTGCTGCTTGCTTACTTTGGGAATGCCCCTGCACGCACAAGCTCCAGCGTCCTGGAGGGGGCCGCCGTGAGCGCTCCGGCGCCGGCTGCTGCAGCTTCCGGTGCGGCCCAGATTCCGGGAACCTCTGCGCCTGCAAGTACTGGCACGGCAGTTCCTGTCCCGCCTGCGCCTGCCGCGTCCGGTGCTGCGCAAATCCCGACGAAATAACGAGATTTTGCTGTTGCCCGCAGTCGGGAGCAGCAATATTTCGGGGTAAACTCTAAGACTGTCTGGAAAGCCAAAAACCGCAAGGTTCCTCATGCCATCCAGGCAGTTAAATACCGCGGACGTGGTGAAATTGGTAGACACGCTATCTTGAGGGGGTAGTGCCGAAAGGTGTGCGAGTTCGAGTCTCGCCGTCCGCACCAGATTGACATGCATCGGCAGCAGTGCTCCGG
>NZ_JBFUAZ010000241.1:0-5817 GCF_056406035.1 Polaromonas sp. P1_E1_2
GAGTTTGAGCATGGGATCCCCCCTTTTTTTGATGTGTGGCGCTTGATTCTTGGTGAGCCGAGCTCATGGCGCATCATCTGTTTAGGGGAGCTTTGGCAGCGGGAGGCCCAATTGCCAATATTGCCCAATTGCCGATTGGAGTGTGAGCACGCCGTCGTGCCTTAGCCAACGATTCCGCTGGGAACGTGGCTGGCGTTGGGTCTTTACGAGCTAGTCTGGAATGAGGTGATATCGGGACGGCCGGGCAAGTGGAGCGTTGCCACCACCTCCGGGGTTTGCGCCAGCAATTGGCCCTTCTTCCACACTTTTAATCGGTTCGCCCGCAAGCGGATTGCCTCCACCGGGTCGCGCGCCTGCAGCAACACAAAGCTCGCGTCGCAGCCTACGTCCAGGCCATAGCCCTGCAAATGCATGACCCTGGCGGCATTGACCGTCACCGCGTCGAAGCACTGGCGTATGCCTTTCTGGCTGGTCATTTGCGCCACGTGCAGGCCCATGTGCGCCACTTCCAGCATGTCGCCGCTGCCCATGCCGTACCAGGGGTCCATCACGCAGTCGTGACCGAAGGCGACGTTGACACCGGCGGCTATGAGTTCGGGCACGCGGGTCATGCCGCGGCGCTTCGGGTACGTGTCGTGGCGGCCTTGCAGGGTGATATTGATCAGCGGGTTGGCGATGACGCTGACGCCACTCTCGGCGATAAGCGGCAGCAGCTTGCTGACATAGTAGTTGTCCATGCTGTGCATGGAGGTGCAGTGGCTGCCGTTGACGCGGCCCTGCAGGCCCAGGCGCTGGGTTTCGTCGGCCAGGGTTTCGATATGGCGGGAGAGCGGGTCGTCGGATTCATCGCAGTGCATGTCGACCAGCAGGCCGCGTTCGRCCGCAATCTCGCACAGCAACTTCACGCTGGCTGCGCCGTCGGCCATGGTGCGTTCAAAGTGGGGGATGCCGCCGACCACGTCCACGCCCTTGTCGAGTGCGCGCTCCAGGTTGTTGATACCGCCTTTTGTTCGCAGCACGCCGTCTTGCGGGAAGGCGACCAGTTGCAGGTCGATGTATGGGGCGACCTGCTTTTTGACTTCAAGCAATGCGTCTACCGCCAATAGGCTGGGTTCGCTGGTGTCCACGTGGCTGCGAATGGCCAACAGCCCTTTGGCGACGGCCCAGTCGCAGTAGGTGAGGGCGCGTTCGATAAGCGCTTCGGCTGTGAGCAGGGGCTTCAGTTCACCCCAAAGCGCGATGCCTTCGAGCAGCGTCCCGCTTTCATTGACACGTGGCAGGCCGTAACTGAGCGTGGCGTCCATGTGGAAGTGCGGGTCGACAAAAGGCGGGCTCAGCAGGTAGCCACCGGCGTCTACCGTTTCATGGGCTTGCGCGCGCAGGCCACCAGGTGCGACTTCGGCGATTTTGCCGTTCTGGACGGCGATGGTCATGCCGGTGCGGCCGTCGGGCAGGCTGGTGTTGTTGATCAGCAGGTCAAGCATGGGAAAGGTGCTCCATTTCTTCTGCGCGGTCAGGCTGTGGGCGCTGTGTTGTCGCGCGTGGTTTTGCCCCAATCTTTTTGGGGCAAGCGGTACAGGCGGTGTCGCCGCACCGGGCTGTCGGCTGGTACGGAAGGGTGGTCAAACTGTTCACCGGGGCTTTCCTGCATTCCCAAACGGTGCATTACGGCGCGGGAGYGAGCGTTGTTGAGGCTGGTGAAGGCCACGATTTCGTCCAGCTGCAAGACGTCAAACCCGATGCGCAGCGCCAGGCGTGCGGCTTCCTGGGCTAGGCCGTGGCCCCAATAGGGCTGGGCCAGGCGCCAGCCGATTTCAACGCAAGGGTTGAAGGGCAGATCCGCGGTCGGGCTGTTCAGGCCCACGAAGCCGATGAACTGAGGTGCATGGGTGCCCGCTGGYCGGTATTCCGCTGCCCACAGGCCCCAGCCACGTTCGGTGATCGAGGTGCTGATGCGGTCAACCAGCGCGTCACTTTGCGCGCGTGTAAGCGTCGCGGGAAAGTGTTCCATGACCTTGGGGTCTGCATTCAGTGCGGCAAAGGGAGTGCGGTCATCGGCCACCCAGGGGCGCAGGCGTACGCGCGCGCCTGCCAGAAAGGCGGGAGGGACGGCGACGTGGCCTGAGGGCGTGCTGCGCATGGACTAACGCTCTCCTTTGCGGTAGCGATACTGGCCGATTTCTGGACCGACCTCGATGGTGACGCGGCGCAGCCTGTCGTCATGGCCGGAGGCGGCGCGCGCCGTGAGCACAATGCCGCGTGGCGTTGTGCGGCAGGTGAGACCGCTGAGCATGATTTCCGAGTGGTCGTTGTTCAATTCGGCGATCCCCACGGTGTGCCCGGCATGCAGGCTGCCATTGGCATCGCGTGTCATCCACTGGATGTAGAGGAATGATTGTGCGTACTGGTCTGCGTGCACGACGCGGTAGGTGCCCTGGCGGCCTTTGCCCCATGTGCCGCACATTTGCACCCAGCTGACGGCGTCAGGCGTCTTGAAGCTGTCGTAGCTGTAGTCACTGCCCAGTGCCTGCGCGTTGGCGCAGCCCAGTGCCAGCAAGGCTGCCAGCAGTGTGCCGCGTGGGGCAAGGGGTGTCGTCATCATCAGCGTTCGCCTTTTCGGTAAGGTTTCATCAACGCCTGAGGATACGCCGCCTTGCGCGCCACCAGCACCAGCGCCAGGATGGAAAGGGCGTAGGGCAGCATCAGGTACACCTGATAGGGCACATTCACGATGCCCGAGGTTTGCAGGCGCAGCTGCAGTGCGTCGAAGAAAGCGAACAGCAGCGCGCCCAGCAGCGCCTTGCCGGGCCGCCAGGAGGCAAACACCACCAGTGCCACACACACCCAGCCGCGGCCATTGACCATGTTGAAGAAAAAGGCGTTAAACGCCGACAGCGTGAGGAAGGAGCCCGCCACGCCCATGAGCGCCGAGCCGGCCACGATGGCGGCGGTGCGGGTGGCGGCGACGGAGACGCCCTGGCCTTCGGCGGCCTGGGGGTTCTCGCCGACCATGCGGATGGCCAGGCCCGCCGGCGTGCGGTAGAGCAGCCAGGCGATCAGCGGCACCAGCGCTAGTGCCAGCAACGTGAGCGAGGTCTGCGCTGCCACCACGTTCAGCCCGCCGCCGGGAAAGCCGTCGAGCCAGTGCATGGGGGCGAAGGGTGTGATGGTGGGTGGCGTGTCGACTTTGGGAAAGCTGACGCGGTAGCCGTAATAGCTGAGCGAGGTGGCCAGCAAGGTGATGCCAAGCCCGGACACGTGCTGGGACAGCGCCAGGCCGACTGTGAGGAAGGCGTGCAGCAGGCCGAACACCGCACCGGTAAGCGCCGCCACGCCCACGCCTGCCCACAGCGGCGCGCCGCCGTACACGGCCAGCCAGCCGCTGAAGGCGCCGGCGACCATGATGCCCTCGATGCCCAGATTGAGCACGCCGGCGCGTTCACACAGCAGCACGCCCAGCGTGCCAAGGATGAGCGGCGTGGCGATGCGCAGCACGGCTATCCAGAAGGGCGCTGCGGTAAGGATATCGAGCATTTCAGCCATGCAGGACGCCTTTTCCCGTTGGCTTGCAGGTTGCTGGTGCTATGGATTTAATAGCTGGTTGCGCTTGTCTGTATTGGCTTTTGGCTATTATTTGCTTAAGAGCTGTGCGTGTAGCTTCAGCCCGGGCGGCAGTGGCCGCATGGGTTGGCAGGGCGCGGGTGCTGAAGAATTTCATGCGGCCCGGCCTTTTTCTTTTACGACCAGCCGGTATTGCGTCATCAACGTGGCCACCAGCACCGAGATCAGCGACGCCGCCACGATGACGTCAGCGATATAGGTGGGCACGCCCACGGCGCGGCTCATGGTGTCGGCGCCGACCAGCACGCCCGCCACAAACACGGCTGCCGCCAGAACGCCCAGGGGGTTGAGTGCGGCCAGCATGGCGATCACGATGCCGGTGTAGCCGTAGCCGGGTGACATGTCGAGCGTGACGTAGCTGGTGCGGCCCGCCACCTCAATGGCGCCGGCCAGCCCAGCCAGAGCACCCGACAACAGCGCAACCAGCACCACCGTGCGGGTGGCGGGCACGCCGGCGAATGCCGCGGCTTTGGCGTTGGCGCCCACGGCGCGTATGTCAAAGCCCAGTACGGTGTACTTCAGCAAGGCCCACAGCGCTATAGCCAGCGCGGCGGCCCACAGCAGTCCGGTGTGGATGCGTGTCTGCGCGACGAGCCTGGAAAGCTCCAGCTCGCCCTGCAGCGCCACGCTTTGCGGCCAGCCCATGGCAGTGGGGTCTTTCATGGGGCCGTCGAGCATCGCCGACACGAACAGCAGCATGATGAAGTTGAGCAACAGGGTGGTGACGACTTCATCGACACCCAGGCGGGCCTTCAGCAAGGCCGGGCCCAGCAACAGCAGTGCGCCGGCAATGGCGGCGGCCAGCATCATCAGCCCGAACAGCAGCCAGATGGGCAAATCAAAACCGCTACCCCCGTGCATGCCGCCCACAGCCACGGCGGCCAGCGCGCCGGCATAAAGCTGGCCTTCCGCGCCAATGTTGAAAAGCCTCGCCTTGAAGGCCACCGTGGCGGCCAGGCCGGTCAGGATGAGGGGCACCGCACGGGTGAAAGTTTCGCTGAGGGCGAAGACGGAGCCAAAGCCGCCCTTGAACAGCAGCACATAGGTTTGGCCCAGCGGCGCGCCGGCCCATAGCACCAGCAGTGCGCTGATCAGCAGGGTGAAGGCGATGGCGCCGATGGGCGCGAGCACTAGGGCCAGCTTCGAAGTCTGGGTGCGCTTTTCGAGCCTCATGCTGGCACCCCCGGCTCTGACTCGGCGTTGATCCCCGCCATCGCCAGCCCAATGGCCTCGCGTGTCCAGGCTTCGGCGGGCAGGGCCTCCGTCAGCTGGCCCGCGTGCATCACCGCCACACGGTCGCCGAGTGCCATCACTTCGTCCAGGTCGTCAGAAATGACCAGCACGGCCGCGCCGGCGTCTCGCGCAACGATCAGTTGCTGCTGTACATAAGCGACGGCGCCGATGTCCAGGCCCCAGGTGGGCTGGTGGGCAACGATGAGTTTCGGCGCTTCGGGCGCTCTGGGCGATGAGGCGTCCGCAGAAGGGGAAACCAGGGCCCGCCCGAGGATCAGCTTTTGCATGTTGCCGCCCGACAGAGAGCGCGCGGCGGTGTGCGGCCCACCGCCGCGCACGTCAAACTCGCGCATGATGCGGGCCGCATGGGCCTGCGCGGCCTTGCGCTTGACCCACAGCGTTTTGGAAAACGCCGGGCTGCGCAAGCGCTCTGACACGGCGTTTTCCCAGACGCTGAGGTCGCCAACCACGCCCACGCCATGCCGGTCTTCGGGGATGCGCGCCACGCCCTGAGTGACCAGCCAGGCCGGCGATGCCTTCATGGGCTGGCCCAGAAATGTCACGGAGCCCTGGCTGGCGGTGCGGGTGCCGCACAGCAGATCG
Source organism: Polaromonas sp. P1_E1_2 (assembly GCF_056406035.1). Taxonomy (NCBI): domain Bacteria; kingdom Pseudomonadati; phylum Pseudomonadota; class Betaproteobacteria; order Burkholderiales; family Comamonadaceae; genus Polaromonas; species Polaromonas sp. P1_E1_2. Next base: position 5,458 of record NZ_JBFUAZ010000241.1, read on the forward strand.
GCCAGGGCCAGCTGGCCGTTGCCGGATACACCCGCAATGGCGACGATTTCACCGGCCTTGAGTTCGAGGGAAACGCCATCCAGGCGGTCTTGCCCCGCATCGGCCGTGCTGACGCCTTCCAGCGTGCAGACCGGCAGGCCGGTTGACGGCGCGGGGCGGCGCTGTGTGCTGGTGACGGCATGGCCCACCATCCATTGCGCCAGCTGCGCCTGGCTGGTGCCGRCGGCTGGTGCTTCGGCCACCAGCTTGCCACCGCGCAGCACAGCCACACGGTTTGACACGCGCAGCACCTCGCCCAGCTTGTGACTGATGAAAATGATGGACAGGCCCTGCGCCACCATCTGGCCCAGCGTGCCGAAG
>NZ_JBFUAZ010000242.1:0-5804 GCF_056406035.1 Polaromonas sp. P1_E1_2
CCATATACACCGGCTCGCGCGCCTGGATGTATTTGGGGCAGTTGCCGAAACTCTGRCTCAGCTCCACAGCGAAGCCCGAGGCACTCACGCCGCGAACGATGCCGTTCATGCGGTTGCGCCTGCGCGTGTGCGGCTCTATGCCCAGCAGACCTATCGCGGCGCCATCTGCCAGCGTGCCTTGCAAGGGATCACCTGCGAGCGGCTGGGCGCGCAGCACCAGATGATGCGCATCGGGCGAGTGGATAAAACCCGGCGGCTGGGCCAGCACCGAGGCCCAGGGCTGGCCGCTCGCGTCCACCGTGCCGGCGACCACAAAAGGCAACTGCTCAAAAAACTCGCGGTGCTGGTCGGGCATGAAGTCGCGGATCACACGCGGGCCGATTTCCGCCATGCGTGTACGCACGGCCGCGCCCACGCGCGCTTGCGCGGCGCGCTCGCCCTCGTGGAAAGTGGCGGTGCTCATGCGGCCAGCCCTATCGGGCTCCTGACCATGGGCACAAAGCGCGGCAAGGCCTCAATGCGGGCCAGCCAGGCGCGTATGCGCGGGTAGGCTTCCAGCGAGACCTTGCCCTCCGGCGCATGGGCCGAGTAACTGTAGTTGGCGATGTCGGCCAGTGTGGGGGTGCTGCCCGCGAGAAAAGCCGACTGGCCCAGTTGCTGCTCCATCACCGCGAACAGGGCATGTGCACGCTCAATGGCTTCCGGGTTTTCCGGCCGCTTGAACAGCTGGATGACGCGCGCGGCAGCCGGGCCGGAGGCGAGCTGCCCCGCAGCGACCGACAACCAGCGCTGCACCGCCGCAGCAGCCAACGGGTCGCGCGGCAGCCATTGCTCGGCATCCGGCGCGTAGCGTGCGTTGAGGTACACCAGGATGGCGTTGGAATCGGCCAGCGTGACTTCACCGTCCTGGATCACCGGCACCTGGCCGAAGGCGTTCATGGCCAGGAAGTCCGGCGTCTTGTGCCCTTTGGTGGCCAGGTCGATCTCGATGCGCTCGAAGGGCAGGCCCAGCAGCGAGAGAAACAGTTCCACCCGGTGCGAATGGCCGGAGATGGCGACGCGGTACAGGCGAATGGGTTGTGCGGGCGGGGCTTTGGCGGCGGGTGTGCTCATGACGGGCTTTCGGCGGGTTGAAAAATCTTGCTCTCGGGAGTGGATTCTGTTTGATCCGTTATTTTTAATAAATGACTCTCAAGACATTTAACTAATCCACTTAGTGGATGAATCCCCGCAACAGGCGTAGCATGTCGCCATGGACAAACTCCGGGCCATGCAGGCCTTTATTCACATTGCCGAACAAGGCAGCCTTACGGCCGCGGCCCAGGTCATGGAGTCCTCGTTGCCGGCGATGGTGCGTACGCTGGCCGGCTTCGAGGCCCAGCTGGGTGTGCGCCTTTTCAACCGCACCACCCGGCGCATCTCACTGACCGAGGAAGGCCGGCGCCACCTCGAAAGCTGCCGCCAGCTGCTGGCCACACTCGCGGATGCAGAAGCGGCGCTGACCGCCGACGCGGCGGAACCCGCGGGCCACCTGACCATTACCGCACCCATGCTGTTCGGCCAGATGCATGTGGCGCCCGCCGTCACGCGCTTTGTGCAGCAGCACGAGAAGATGCGCTGCTCCATGGTGCTGCTGGACCGCGTGGTGAATCTGCTCGAAGAAGGCATCGACGTCGGCATTCGCATCGGCGAGCCTGAAGACTCCAGCCTGGTGGCGCAGAAGGTGGGCACCATCCGCCGCCTGGTGGTGGCCAGCCCCGCCTGGGTTCGCCGCCACGGCGTACCAAAACACCCCAAGGACCTGCTCAAGGCCAACTGCGTGCGACTGACAGACCATTCCCCCACATGGGGCCCGTTCATAGACCAGGGCCGACCGCTTCGGCTTGCCGTCAGTGGTAATCTGGAGTTCAACCAGATCGCGCCGGCCGTGGCGGCCTGCGCGGCGGGTGCGGGATTCGGTTCGTTCTTGTCTTACCAGGTGGCGCCGTTTTTAAAGACCAAACAATTGCGCACCGTGCTGGAGGGTTTCGAGCCGCCGCCCCGGCCCATCAACATTGTTTACCCGCACGCCCGGCTGCTGCCCATGCGCACGCGGGTGTTCATTGAGTGGATGAAAAAAGAGCTCCGGGAATTCCAGTCTTGAGAGCCGGCATCAAGGCACCCGAAAAACAACGTCAGCAGACACCAGAACAAGGACAGCGAATGCAGACTTTTGATTTTGACCTTTTCGTGATCGGCGGCGGCAGCGGCGGTGTGCGCGCCGCGCGCATGTCGGCCCAGCGCGGCGCCCGTGTGGGACTGGCCGAATTCGCTGCGATGGGCGGCACCTGCGTGAACGTGGGCTGCATTCCCAAAAAGCTCTACAGCTATGCGGCCCACTACGGCGACAGCTTTGAAGAGTCGCGCGGCTTCGGCTGGGTCGGCGAGGCGCCGGTGTTTGACTGGGACACGCTCAAGGCCAACCGTGCCCGCGAGATTTCGCGGCTCAACGGCATTTATGTGCAGCTGCTTGAAAGCGCTGGCGTGCAGATCATCACCGGCTGGGCGCGGCTGCTTGACGAGCACACCGTCGAGGTCGACGACAAAAAATTCACGGCCAAAAGCATCCTGATCTCCACAGGTGGTACCGCCACAGTGCCTGCCGTGCCGGGACGCGAGCATGTGGTGACCTCGGACCACATGTTTGACCTCAATCCCTTCCCGAAGCGCCTGCTGGTGGTGGGCGGCGGCTACATAGCCTGCGAATTCGCCTCGATCTTCAACGGACTGGGTTCACAGGTCACCCAGGTCCATCGCCGCGACATGCTGCTGACCGGTTTTGACGATGACGTGCGGCGCTTCATTGCCGCCGAGATGAGCAAGACCGGCATCACCCTGCAGCTGGGCGCAGAGATCGCGGCCATCGCCAAAACCGCCACAGGCCTGCAGGTGACGCTCAAGGACGGCGCAAGCCTGGAGGTGGACACCGTGCTCTACGCCACGGGCCGGATTCCCAATGCGAACGGCATCGGGCTTGAAGCCGCCGGTGTGGCCGTCAACGCAGCCGGTGCGATCCAGGTCAATGCGCACTACCAGACCTCGGTGCCGTCCATCTATGCGTTGGGCGACGTGACGGCGCGCATGCAGCTGACACCGGTAGCCCTGGGCGAAGCCATGGTGGTGGTGGACCAGCTCTTCGGCCCCGCCGCCGGCAAGAAACCGCGCAGCATGAGTTATGAATTTGTGCCGACCGCCGTCTTCACCCATCCCAACATCGGCACGGTCGGCTATTCAGAGGCCGATGCGCGCGCGAAGTTCGGCAAAGTCACAGTGTTCCGCGCCGACTTCAAGGCCCTCAAGCACACGCTGAGCGGCAGCACCGAACGCACGCTCATGAAGCTGCTGGTCGAAGACGCTACCGACCGCGTGGTCGGCCTGCATATGGTGGGGCCGGACGCCGGCGAAATCGTGCAGGGTTTTGCCGTGGCCATGAAGGCCGGTGCGACCAAGGCAATATTTGACAGCACCATCGGCATCCACCCGACCGTCGCCGAGGAATTCGTGACGATGCGCGAACCGGTCAAGGACTGATTTCAGGAAATATTAATCCGCGTCCGGGTCTTCGGGCGTATCTGCATCCGGCTCACGGTCTTTCAGGCGTTCGTCGAGGCGCTGGCGGATGGTGCCGGCTTCCCCGAGGAACTGCGCCAGGGGCACAGCCGGCGCCATGCGCAGGGATGGCGGGTAGAGGGTGGACATGTAGAGCTTGTTGGACAGGCGCTTGTTCTGCAGCCAGTTGGTGCCCAGCATGGCCACAATGCCCAGCACGGCCACGCCGGCCACCAGCCCCGCCAGTCCGCGGCGGCGCTGCGGCACGATGACGGTCAGGTGCACATAGATGGCCGCAGCCGCCCCCAATAGCAGCAGCGGCGTCTCAAAGCGCGCAAGGCTTTCTAGCGAGAACATGAAAGCCAGCAGGCCAGCCAGCGTGGCTACCAGCTGTATCGCCACCGAACTGGTGCAGGCAATACGGACATGGCGCCAGAACTGCAGGTGGCCGGTAAATAGCTTGGTGGCCAGGGCCCACAGGCCCGCCCACACGGTGATCGCCATGGCCACCATCGCCATCAGGCCGGGCAATTGCCGCGCCAGCTGGGATGGCTCGGTAAGGGTCAGCCACGACTGCCCCACCACGAGCGCCAGCATGGCGGTTAATGCCAGCAAAGTCCAGCCGGTCGTGCGCCACGGAAAGTGCGGCAGCCGCTCTTCAGCGGCCACCGGCGCCTCCGCCAGGCGCAGCCCCAGCTTCAGCCGGCCCAGGGTCAGGGCCTCGCCGGCAGGCCAGCTGAACTGCGTGCCCTGGCCATGCAGCGTCCGGTTCAGCGCGACACCATTGACCGTGTCCAGCACCTGCACCATCACTTCGCCTTCCGGCGTGCGGTCTATGCGCAAGTGTTCAGCGGCCACATGGCCGTCATCCAATACCAGGTCGGCGGTGAGTGCGCGGCCCACGGTAACGGGCCAGTGCCGCACGTCAAGGCGGCCCACCAGCGCGCCATTGCGGTCGGTGGCCTGCAGCAGGGCGAGATTGCCGGCGCTCATGGTGCGGCCTCCCATTTAAAACCGCCCAGGTAATGCGCCACCAGCTTGAGGCCGTTGTCAAAACTCACACCCTGCGCATCCATGCGTCCCTGCACACCGCGTGTGGACTGGTTGACGGACATGGTCAGCACCGACACATCGTAGAGGCCCGGCAGCTTGCGGTAGGCACTCATGCACACCACGGCGCGCATGGGCATGCCGCCCGTTTCGACGAAGCGTTCGGAGCACTCGGCCGCCGTGGCCTTGCGTGAACCCCGGGTAGAGAAGTACTCATTGCCGAAGCTTTGGGAGTACATGACGGCGAAACGCAAGGGGCCCAGCTTGGGCGCGTTGTAGGCTTCATAGCGCAGACGGATGTAGCCGGTGTTGAAATCGCCCGCAAACACGTGGCTGTCAATCTGGCAATCGGTACGCTCCAGGTCAAAGGCCTTGAAGTCGGGCTCGCGTCCGCGGCCCCAGCATCGGGCCAGGGAATCTTCGGGCACGGGCACGCTGTAGCCGCCGTGTTTTTGCGCCGTGAGCGGCACCGCGGTGAATTTTTGCGTCAGCAACGCCTGGTGCTCGCCCAGCTGGCGCGCCACCTCGGCATGTGCCGGTTTGGTGATGGGCTTGGCCGAAGCGGCCTTTGCCAGCAGTGCCTGGGCGAATTCAGCGGGGATCAGAAAACTCAGCAGGTCGCCGTCCAGCCGCTTGGATACGTTGATACCGACCACCTGGCCGGCATCGTCCAGCGCGGGGCCGCCGCTCATGCCGGGGTTGAGCGCGCCGCCGAAAAAGATGCGTGGGTAAAAGCTGCGCTGCACGAGGCCGTTGTAGGTGCCCTCGGTGACGGCAAACCCGATGTCCAGTGGATTGCCCAGTGAATAAATGCGTTCGCCGCGCGCCAGGGGCCGGTCCGCCCCGCGAAAAGCCAGCTGCGGCATTCCTGTTGCCGGCGTTTTCACGCGCAGCAGCGCCAGGTCGTTGCGGACGTCGAAGGCCAGCAGTTCGACCTCGGCTTCCTTGCCGTCCACCGGCACGTAGACGCCGCGGTAGCGCTCGGGCTCCAGCGCCAGCTGGCTGGCCACATGGAAATTGGTGATGATGAGCCCGTTCGCAGACACAAAAAAGCCCGAGCCCACACTGGCCTGGGTGTTGGAGWTGCGCAGCAGGGTGCGGATCTGCACCAGTTTGTCGCGCGTGGTTTCATAGGCGCGCTGCGCGTCGCGGGAGATCTGGGCCGG
>NZ_JBFUAZ010000243.1:0-5793 GCF_056406035.1 Polaromonas sp. P1_E1_2
GCGTGGACGTCATCACGTTCTCCACACTCAATTTCCTGCAATCGAGCGGCATCAACTACACGCCGCTGTTTGCCCTGCCGGTGCTCCTTGCCTCCATCCTTGGACCGATTTTGCTGGCCTTCGGAACCGCAGCCAGCGTGACCTTGCTGCTTCTGGCCGACGCCTGGTGGAGCTCACTTCAGGTATTGGGCGACTTCAATGCCCGATTCCTCCAGTCGGGCTTGAGCGGTTCCGGTTTTTTCCTGGTCGCACTGCTTGCGAACCACCTCGCCTTGCGGCTGGCCCGTGAAGAACAGCTGGCAAAACGCAGCCAGTCCGCCGCGCGCATGCAGACGCAGGTGAACGAACTGGTCATTGAAACCTTGGCCGACGGCGTGCTGGTGGTCGACATCAACGGCATCGTCCGGTCGGCCAATCCGGCATCCAGGCGCCTGCTGGGAGCCCGGGATTCAGTTCGCAGCGCGCCTTTCATCCTCGTCATGGAGGCGGCCTGGTTGCCCCTGGCGGAACTGATGCACAGCACGTTCAGCACGCAGACCCCCCAGGAAGCGGACATCAGCCTTGAATACCCGGGCAGCAATACCCGGCGGCTTCATGTACGCACTCGTCTTGCCGCCTCGAAAAATGGCACCCACGAAAGCCTTTGTGTAATGTTCCTGGAAGACCTGCGTGAAATGGAAGCCCGCGTGAGGACCGAGAAGATGGCAGCCATGGGACGCATGTCGGCCGCAGTGGCACACGAAATCAGGAATCCGCTGGCGGCGATCTCTCAAGCCAATGCCTTGCTGGAAGAAGACCTGCAAGACGAGCCGCACCGCCAGCTCACAGGCATGATCCGGCAAAATGCGCAACGTCTCGCCAGAATCGTCGATGAGGTATTGAACATTTCACGTGCCCAGGCGCACCTGCCCTCGCCACAAACCACCACCCTGGCGCTGGACGAAACCGCTCACAAGATTACCGCGGACTGGGCGGGGCAGACTGAAGCGTCCCGACGCATGAAGATCACGGCAGATTCGGGTAATGCCGTTGTGTGCTTTGAGCCCGAGCATTTGCGCCGCCTCATGGTCAATCTGCTGGACAACGCCCTGCGCTATGCCAGCACATCTTCTCASGCCATTGAAGTCTCCACCCAGCTCGTTACGCCCGGGCAGGCCCGTCTGTCCGTATGGAGCGATGGCCAACCCATGGAGCAAACCGTGCAGACACACCTGTTCGAACCATTTTTCTCCTCTGAAAGCCGCTCCAGCGGGCTGGGCCTGTACATTTGCCGTGAATTATGCGAACGCTATGGTGCCCTGATCGGCTACCAGCGCGTGCAGCGCAGCGGCATTGAAGGAAACGAATTTTTTGTCATATTCGCGCCCTCCAGTCCGTCTATGACCTTGCCCGCGGCTTCTTTTGCCACAATGCCAACCTGAAAACCATGAGCACCCCCATTCCCGTTCCCCAGCAGGCACGTATCCTCGTCATTGACGATGAACCGGATTTGCGCACCCTGTATGAACTGACGCTGCTCAGGGAAGGGTATCGGGTGGAGGCAGCCGGTGACCTGCTGCAGGCCCGGGAGCAGCTCAAGGCGCATCACTTCGATGCTGTGATCACCGATATGCGCCTGCCAGATGGCCTTGGCCTCGAATTACTGCGAGACATGATAGACCAGCAAAGGCCCGAACGATGCGTGGTGATTACAGCCCACGGCTCGGCCGAAAATGCGGTGGAAGCACTCAAGGCCGGCGCGTTTGACTACCTCACGAAACCGGTCGACCTCAAACAATTCCGCAGTGTCGTGGCATCCGCCGTGCAGGGTGCCAAGCATCCTGCACTACAGGCCAAAAGCGATCGAAGCGCACCGGAACACGGCCCCGCCCCCTCCGCCCAGAAAAAAAGCGGGGACGGCACCCAGATTCTGCAAAAACTGGTGGGTGAGTCTGCCGTCATGCGCGCCGTCAAGTCGCGCATCGTCAAAGTGGCGGGAAGCATGGCGCCGGTCCTCATTCAGGGGGAATCGGGCACCGGCAAGGAACTGGTTGCACGCGCCGTACACGGCTGCAGCCACCGCGCGACAGGGCCTTTTGTAGCCGTCAATTGCAGCGCCATACCCGAAAACCTCCTCGAAGCGGAGTTCTTCGGTGCACGAAAGGGCGCTTACACCGGATCAGCGCAGGACCGGCAAGGCTACTTCCAGGCAGCCAAGGGCGGCACCTTGTTTCTCGATGAAATTGGCGACCTGCCGCTGGCCATGCAATCCAAACTTCTGCGCGCCATCCAGGAGCGCACCGTCAGGCCGCTGGGTTCGCCGCAGGAGGACACCGTTGACGTGCGCATCGTCAGCGCAACGCACAAAAACCTGGCGGCGGAAGCCCAGGAAGGGACATTCCGCCAGGATCTTTATTACCGGCTCAATGTGATTGAAATTGCCGTGCCGGCCTTGCGCGAACGCAGGGAGGATTTGCCGGCACTCTGCACTGCCCTGCTGTCAAGAATCTGCCAGGAGTCCGGCTTCAAGATGCCCGAGTTGACAGATGCCGTGATGGAGCAGCTGCAGTCCAGGCCCTTTAACGGCAATGTCAGGGAGCTGGAAAACATCCTGCACCGGGCCGTGGCGCTCGGCGAAGGAAGCATGCTGCATTTTGATGCGCCGGTCGAAGAGCACGTCGCCGTCCCGGAAAACCTGCAGGATTATCTGGACGSGCAGGAGCGAAACATCCTGACCAAGGTTTTGCTGGAGACCGGCTTCAATCGTACCGCCGCCGCCGCGAGGCTGGGTTTGAGCCTGCGGCAGATCCGCTACCGCATTGCACGCCTGAATATCGCCACGCCGGGCAATGACGACCTGGCCGATGGACTTGACCCTGCTGATGACCCCGCCTGAAAGCCCCAATGCCCTTCCCCGGCCTTTGTGGCAAAACGGCTGGTACCGCTACGCACGCGCACTGGCTTCGCCCAACTTTGGTCCACGCCCTCCCGGCGCGCAAATCGACCTGATCGTCATCCACTCCATCAGCCTGCCGCCAGGTGAGTTCGGCAATGACAACGTCCAGCGCCTTTTCACCAACCAGCTCGACTGGGAGGCACACGCTTACTTTCAGGGCATTCGCGGCCTGCAGGTTTCATCGCACTTTTTCATCGCCCGAACCGGCGCTCTGTGGCAGTTTGTGAGCTGTGACGACCGCGCCTGGCATGCCGGGGAATCCAGCTACCGCGGACGCACCAACTGCAACGACGATTCCATCGGCATCGAACTGGAAGGCCTTGAGGGAGATACCTTTGAAGCATCCCAGTATGAAACCCTGACCGGGCTGTGCGCCTCGCTTCTGCAGCGCTATCCCATTGAGCACATCGCCGGGCACGAGCACATTGCACCCGGCCGCAAGCAGGACCCGGGCCTTGGCTTCAACTGGCCTCTGCTGCAAAACTCGCTGTCGTCACCGGCTAGGTGTTTTCCCGAAATCATGTGACTGGTGCACCTGCACGCACTCACCATTGCGGTGCGTCTTGCTGTGGAAATTTCCGGTTATTTTTACCGCGCCAGCAGTGACCGGCGCTCTCAATCCAAGCCCGCGAAAAGCCGCGCCACAACGCTGCATCAGCTTCGCAAGCCTGATGGCATCAGGCTTTCAGCGAAGTTGAACGAGCCACCATCAAGCCCTGATCGAGGCGTCTGGAATGGGGCCTAAAAAGCCACAAAACGTAACGGTGCATTTAGTCAGCGATACACTACCTGTAGTGGCTTGTATTCCCTCCATACCCTAGGTATAGTGTCTAAGCCCTAATTCAGTTTGATGTAATTCGGGTCAGGAAATGAAGGAGCAGGTTGATAGGCCTGTGCAATACCTCAATATATCCAGAGACCCCGAACAGCACATCAAACCACCCATAAAACAAAGCAAAGAGGAAGTCATGCAAACTGCACAACACGCGGTGCCCGTCACGTCGAGCGTTCTGGCAAGCAACCCAGCAACCGGCGATACCAACGCGCAAAGCAACCCGCTCGCCCATTACCAGATCATCCGCCGCAATGGCGGCGTGGTGCCGTTCGAACCCAACAAGATCGCCGTGGCCATGATGAAGGCTTTCCTGGCCGTGCATGGCACGCAGGGTGCGGCTTCGGCCAGCGTCCGCGAAACCGTTGACGGCCTGACCCAGGCGGTCATCCGCGCCCTGATGCGTTCGCGCCCAGGCGGCGGAACCTTTCATATAGAAGACGTTCAGGATCAGGTCGAGCTGGGCCTGATGCGCGGCGGCCACCATGAAATCGCCCGCGCTTACGTGCTGTACCGCGAGAAGCGCACGCAAGAGCGTGCACGCCAGCCGCAAACCCAGGCACCTGCGGCGCCCCTGATCCATGTGACCGACCGCGGCAACCGCGTCGCGCTGGACATCCGCAACCTGCAGGCTCTGATTGAAGCGTCTTGCGCCAACCTGGGCGCAGATATCAAGCCCGACCCCATCGTTGCCGAGACCATGCGCAACCTCTATGACGGTGTGCCCATTGATGAAGTCTACAAGGCGTCCATCCTGGCAGCGCGCACCCTGATCGAGAAAGACCCTGACTACACCTACGCCACCGCACGCCTGCTGATGCACACCATCCGCCGCGAGGTGCTGGGTGAAGAAGTCAGTCAGGAAGACATGGCGATTCGCTACGCCGAGTATTTCCCGCAGTTCATCGCCAAGGGCGTACAAAACGAGCTGCTCGACGAAAAGCTCCAGCAGTTCGACCTGGCCCRCCTGGGCGCCGCGCTCAAGCCCGAACGCGACCTGAAATTTGACTACCTCGGCCTGCAAACCCTGTTTGACCGCTACTTCCTGCACGTGCGCAAACAGCGCATCGAGCTACCACAGGCTTTCTTCATGCGCGTGGCCATGGGCCTGTCGCTCAACGAGATCAACCGCGAAGAACGCGCGATCGAGTTCTACGAAATCCTGTCGTCCTTCGACTTCATGTCGAGCACGCCCACCCTGTTCAATGCCGGCACGCTGCGCTCGCAGCTGTCGTCGTGCTATCTGACGACCGTCGCCGACGACTTGGGCGGCATCTACGACGCCATCAAGGAAAACGCGCTGCTGTCCAAATTTGCCGGCGGCTTGGGCAATGACTGGACGCCTGTGCGCGCCCTGGGCGCCCATATCAAGGGCACCAACGGCGAATCGCAAGGCGTCGTGCCTTTCCTCAAAGTCGTCAACGACACCGCCGTGGCGGTCAACCAGGGCGGCAAGCGCAAAGGCGCCGTCTGCGCCTACCTGGAAACCTGGCACCTGGATATTGAAGAGTTCCTGGAACTGCGCAAGAACACCGGTGACGATCGCCGCCGTACGCACGACATGAACACCGCCAACTGGATTCCCGACCTCTTCATGCGCCGCGTGATGGAAAAAGGCACCTGGACGCTGTTCTCACCGTCGGACACACCCGACCTGCACGACAAGTTCGGCAAGGACTTCGAGAAAATCTACACCGCCTACGAAGCCAAGGCCGAGCGCGGCGAAATCAAGCCATCCCGCAAGCTGCAGGCCACCGACATGTGGCGCAAGATGCTGTCGATGCTGTTTGAAACCGGCCACCCCTGGATCACGTTCAAGGATGCCTGCAATGTGCGCTCGCCGCAGCAACACACCGGCGTCGTGCACTCGTCCAACCTGTGCACCGAGATCACGCTCAACACCAGCGACACCGAAACCGCCGTCTGCAACCTGGGCTCGGTCAACCTCGTCCAGCATCTGAAGGACGGCGCAGTCGACCACGAGAAGCTTAAAAAGACCATCACCACGGCCATGCGCATGCTGGAC
>NZ_JBFUAZ010000244.1:0-5772 GCF_056406035.1 Polaromonas sp. P1_E1_2
GAAGGAACACAGCATGCAGGGATTTCTCAAGATCGAAGGGCTGAGCAAAGACTTCAGCACCACCCTGCCCGCACGGCCGGTGTTTGCCGACGTGTCTTTCAGCATCAGCAAAGGCGAGTTCGTCTGCATCATCGGCCACTCGGGCTGCGGCAAGACCACCATCCTTAATGTGCTGGCCGGGCTGGACAGCGCCACCGCCGGCCATATCTTCATGGAAAACCGCGAGATAGGCGGCCCCAGCCTGGAGCGCGGCGTGGTGTTCCAGAGCCATGCACTCATGCCCTGGCTCACCGTGCGCAAGAACATCGCGTTTGCGGTGGTGTCACGCTGGGCCGATTGGACTTCGGCACAAGTCAATGCGCATGTGGAAAAGTTCGTTGCCATGGTGGGCCTGACACCCGCCATCGACAAAAAAACGTCGCAGCTCTCAGGCGGCATGAAGCAACGCGTAGGCATCGCACGCGCCTTTGCCATCCAGCCCAAGATGCTGCTGCTCGACGAACCCTTCGGCGCACTCGACGCGCTGACGCGCGGCACCATCCAGGACGAACTCATGGCCATCGTGCGCGAGACGCAGCAAACCGTCTTCATGATCACCCACGACGTGGACGAAGCCATCCTGCTGGCCGACCGCATCCTGCTGATGAGCAACGGCACCGACAACGATGGTGTCTACGCACCGGGCCGCATCGCAGAAGAAGTCATCAACCCGCTGCCCCGCGAGCGTACCCGCGCCGGCCTGCATCACCTGCCCGGTTACTACGACCTGCGCAACCACATCGTCGATTTCCTCGTCACCCGCGCCAGGGCGCATTGACTATTCCCGCTTTTCACTTCACCCATCTCACATACAGGAGCAAACCATGAACCGCAATGACATCACCGAAAAAATTATTACCGTCAAAGTCAGCAAAGGCCTCACCTGGGAGTCCGTCGCCAAGAAGGTGGGCCTCAGCAAGGAATGGGTCACTGCCGGCTGCCTGGGCCAGATGACCTTTGACGCCAAGCAAGCCAAAGTCATCGGCAAGATTTTTGGCCTCACGGCCGAAGAACAAAAGTGGCTGCAGGTCGTTCCCTACAAAGGCTCACTGCCCACACCCATCCCCACCGACCCACTGATCTACCGCTGGTACGAAATCGTCAGCGTCTACGGCACCACGATCAAGGAGTTGATCCACGAAGAATTCGGCGACGGCATCATGAGCGCGATCGACTTCAGCATGGACATCGTCCGCCAGCCGGATCCCAAGGGTGACCGGGTGAATGTGGTGTTGTCTGGGAAGTTCTTGCCGTACAAAACGTATTGATATCAGCTAGCGCTGCGGAGAGGCCGGATCGTTGTCGCTACGACCTACTTCGTGCCAATGGCCTGTTGAATTGCACTGAAGTCTGACCCGAGTTTTCCATCGAATATTGACCCACACTCTTTGTGAGCAGAACGTGCTCACGATGTGGATAAGTTCTTTATCTTCTCCTTGTGTGGATCTGCCTCAAAGTGCGCCGCTGTTTCCGCGATTTTGTTGCCTCGATCACTAGCCAGGTGGCCAGCTTCTCGGCGTAGGGATCGAGCTTGCTAGGGGTTGCCCGCCTTTGGTAGCTAGGCTCGCTCTCTTCCGATCGCAGGTGCTTCTTCACTGTGTTGCGAGCCAGGCCTGTACGCCTTGAGATCTCGCGGATGGACATCTGATCCCGCAATGCCCATCGCCTGATGACATTCAATGTCGCCACGTCTATCACTCCTAATTTCCCCTGCTTTTAAAACAAGCAGGGTAGTGCCTACGTGGGTCAGTTTTGGATGGAAATTACTGCGCTAAGTGGGTCAGATTTCGACGGAATTCAACAAGGTGGAATCCGAATGTGGCTTACGAAGATCGTTATGTCGCAACTACCATCAGGCTTATTTACGGATATCTTGGCGCGATCACCACCTCCGCCGCACTCCAGATGGACTTTGGTTTCCTTGTAGACAAGGTCATACATCTCGGGGATTTCAAATGAGCCGCCTCCCATAGCCCTCAATATCACGCTCTTGTCTTCGTTAACCACCCATTGGCCGAATTTGGTCAAGCGCTCCTTATTGGACTCCGTATCGTCCCAGTAACGATCTATCAGCGGTCGGTCAGTCTCCACGATCTTCTCCTGCCGCAATTTCGAGTTGCAAAGGAAGCTTGCATCGAAGCTGAGTGTCCTCATTGGGTGTCGCCTAACGTTGAGATTCAGCGGCTACCTCAGGCAGTCCGTTGTGATGACGGGTTGAAACGCATTTCATGAAGGCCTATTCTGCGTTCTAACTTTGATATGTCCAACAAAACCGCGGAATAGCATGGCCTTGGGTTTCTGAAATTCTTCGTGAGAAACAGCAGATTACATCAACCCCACTAGAAAAAAGCACGCAGGGAGATTGAATTCGACAAAGTCGCCGACGATCTGGGCGCGCCTACATCGCCCATCGCTCCGATGTAAAGGCAAAATGCCACACATGAACTCCCTATCCGGCATCCGCATCCTAGACCTCTCCCGCGTACTCGCAGGCCCCTGGTGTACCCAGACCCTGGCCGACCTGGGCGCCGATGTCATCAAGATTGAACGCCCCGGCACGGGCGACGACACGCGCACCTGGGGCCCCCCGTTTTTGAAGGATTCGCAGGGCGCGGATACCGAGGCGGCGTATTACCTGGGCACGAACCGCAACAAGCGCTCTGTCACCTGTGACATCGCGCAGCCTGCGGGCCAGGCGCTGGTGCGTGAGCTGGCCGCGCATTGCGACGTGTTTGTCGAGAACTTCAAGGTGGGCGACATGGCGCGCTATGGGCTGGACTATGCGTCGCTCAAAGCCATCAATCCGCGCCTCGTGTATTGCTCAGTCACGGGCTTTGGCCAGAACGGGCCTTATGCCGACCGTGCGGGGTATGACTACGCGATCCAGGGCATGGGCGGGCTGATGAGTGTGACCGGCGAGCGCGACGACCTGGGGGGCGGGCCGCAGAAGGTGGGTGTGGCGGTGGCGGACTTGATGACGGGCATGTATGCGACGGTGGCGATACTGGCCGCGCTGCGCCATGCCGAGAAAACCGGCGAGGGCCAGCAGGTCGACATGGCGCTGCTGGACACGCAAGTGGCCATGTTGGCCAATCTGGGCGCCAACTATTTAGTCAGCGGCAAGGCGCCGGGCCGGGCGGGCAATGCGCATCAGAACATCGTGCCTTACCAGGTGTTTGAAGTGGCACCGGCCGCAGACGGAACCAAGGACCATTTGATTCTGGCGGTGGGCAATGACTCGCAGTATGCGAAGTTTTGCGCCGTGGCCAACATTCCGGAGCTGGCGACCAACCCGCTTTTTGCGAAGAACCGCGACCGCGTGCAGAACCGCGGCCAACTGGTGCCGATTCTGGAAGCGGTGATGAAAACGCGCAGCAAGGCCGACTGGCTGGGTGCGCTGGAGGCGGCAAAAGTGCCTTGCGGCGCCATCAACAGCCTGGCAGAGGTGTTTGCAGACCCGCAGATCGAGGCGCGCAAGATGGTGACCGAGTGGAAGCATCCGGTGAAGGATGATTTGAAGCTGGTCTCCAGCCCTATCCGCATGAGCGCGACGCCGGTGCGCACCGACCTGCCGCCGCCACTGCTGGGCCAGCATACCGAAGAGGTGCTGCGCAGTGTGCTGAACTATTCGGACGCCCAGCTATCTGAACTGAAGAGTGGCAAGATCATTTGATGCAGCAACCTTTAACAAGGAGGTGACGCAATGAAACACAATTTCGTTCTGGTCCACGGCGCGTGGCATGGCGGCTGGTGCTGGCGGCGCGTGGCGCAGGCGCTGCAGCTGGACCACCACAAGGTGTTCACRCCGACACTGACCGGCCTGGGCGAGCGCGCCCATTTGCTTTCACCCACGATCAACCTCGACACGCACATCAACGACGTGATCAACCTGATCGAGGCGGAAGAGCTGCATGAGGTGACGCTCGCGGTGCATTCCTATGCCGGCATGATCGGCACGGCTGTCACTGACCGCATGCCCGACCGCATCAAGCATCTGGTGTATGTGGATGCGGTGGTGCCCAAACCCGGCGAGAGCTGGAGCAGCACACAGGCCAGCGCCACGCAGCAGCAGCGCATGGCGGCGGCGCAGGCTTCACCCAGCTTCAGCTTTCCGGCGCCCGACCCGGAGGTGTTCGGCCTGCACGATGCCGACCGCGAATGGGTCAAGCGCCGACAGACGCCGCACCCCGGCAACACCTACCAGGCACCGCTGCACTTTGACATGCAGCGCGTAGCCGCCGTGCCGCGCACTTTCGTCAACTGCACGCAGCCCGCCCTAGCCACCATCGAACCCAGCCGGCTGCGCGTGAAAGACCCGAAATTCTGGGACGGCGCGTGGCTGCCGAATTCGCGCGTGGTGGAAATCAAAACCGGCCATGACCCCATGATCAGCGAGCCCGCTGCGCTGACAAAGATTTTGCTGGAAAGCGCTGAATGAGCCCGATGGGCCGCCGCCAGTTCACAGCCATGCTGGCAGCCGGGCTGGTCGTGCCCCAGCTCGCGCTGGCCAAAGACACGGCCTTGCCTGTGCCTGCATCTTTGCCGGCGGCCGCTGGAATCGCCTTCGCCAAAAATGAACCACTCGTGCTGTTGGTCAGCCTGCCCGGCTGCCCATTCTGCGAGCTGGTGCGGCGCAACTACCTGCTGCCAGGGCAACGCGATGGCAACCTGCACGCCTGGCAGCTCAACATCAGCGACCGCACGACACCGTTGACCGGCTTTGACGGCCAGGTGACGACAGCCGCCGCCCAGGTTGCGGCATGGAAGGCCGGCTTCACCCCCACAGTGCTGTTTCTGGGCCCGGCCGGGCAAGACCTGGCGGAACGGCTGGTCGGCCTGGCATCTACCGACTTTTACGGCGCCTACCTGGAAGAGCGGCTGGCACAGGCGCGCAAAGCTGTGCTGGCGCTCAGGTGAATGAAATGCGGGCCGCCAAATTCGCAGGCGTGGGGTTTTCTGCTTGCTATTGTTTTGGTAGCTGCTCGCGCCCGTTCTTATTGGGCTGAAGGCCTTTTTCATGCTCAAAAACGCCCTAAAAATGGCCCCACAAACGATTCTGGCGTGCCGCGCAGCGTTTTTCGCCCCCGCACAACCATCTGCCAGCCGTCACCCGCATGACTGACGAGGAATCGCTGCTCGCCGCTATCTATGAAGAAGTGGTCTTGCAGGCCTATAACCCGGCCTGGCCCCTGCAGTTTGTGGCTGAGCGGGACCGCCTGCTTGCGCTCTCCCCTCAGCTGCCGGCCCGCCTGATCGACATCCAGCACATCGGCAGCACAGCCGTGCCCGGCCTGGCGGCCAAACCGGTGATCGACATGCTGGCCGGTGTGGAATCCATGGCGGCGGCCGAGGCGCTTTCGGCGCCGCTGTGCGCCAACGGTTACACGACCTCCRCTGAATTCAACGCCTCGCTGACCGACCGTAAGTGGTTCATGCGCTGGGCGCGCGGGCGGCGCACGCATCACTTGCATCTGGTGGTGCACGGCGGCGAGGTGTGGGCGCAGCGCCTGCGTTTTCGCGACGCCCTGCGTTCGGACCCTGCGCTGGCGGCGCGCTATGCCGCGCTCAAGGCGGAACTGGCGGCACGGCACCCGGGTGACCGCGAGGCTTATACCGATGCCAAAGCCGCGTTTGTGCAGGCGGCCAGCGAAGGCTGAGCCTCCCTGCTTCCTACTATTAAGCCGCTGAATCAACCCGCTAGACCTGTACTGAACGCCCTATTCACGCTTGGCA
>NZ_JBFUAZ010000245.1:0-5765 GCF_056406035.1 Polaromonas sp. P1_E1_2
CGGCAAGATCGCCCCTGGTGTCTCGCTGGAGGTCAAGGCCGTGGCGCGCATCACCACCACCAGCCGCAAGCGCATGGTGGGCGGCTTCTACACCTACGACAACAAAACTGAGGTCAAAGACCTCGGCAGCGTCTGCAGCGGCAAGAGCGATTCGCGCGGATTGCTGCTGTGCGAGACCAAGCTCGGCGAGCCCGGTGAGGTCGAACTCATCGTGACGGCCAAGGACAAGGACGGCAACACCATCCAGGCCGCCAGCAACGTATACGTCACCCGCCAGGGCGARCTCTGGTTTGGCGGCGAAGACCACGACCGCATGGACGTGCTGCCCGAGAAGAAAAGCTACCAGCCCGGCGAGACCGCCAAGTTCCAGGTGCGCATGCCCTTCCGGTTTGCCACGGCACTGGTCGCCGTTGAGCGTGAAGGCATCGTCGAAACCCAGGTGGTACAGCTCAACGGCCAGGACCCGACGGTGAACCTGCAGATCAAGGAAGGCTGGGGGCCCAATGTGTACGTGAGCGTGCTGGCCCTGCGCGGCCGGCTGCGCGAAGTGCCCTGGTACAGCTTCTTCACCTGGGGCTACAAGGCACCACGTGAATGGTGGACATCCTTCTGGTATGAAGGCCGCGAATACGTTGCACCCACCGCGCTGGTCGACCTGAGCAAACCGGCCTTCCGCCTGGGCGTGGCTGAAATACGTGTGGGCACCAAGGCGCACCAGCTCGACGTCAGCGTGAAGACCGACAAGGAAAGCTACGCCGTGCGCAGCCAGGCCAAGGTCACCATTACCGCGAAGCTGCCCAATGGACAGCCGGCCGCCAATGCCGAAGTGGCGCTGGCCGCGGTAGACCAGGCCCTGCTGGAGCTGATGCCCAACACCTCCTGGAACCTGCTGGATGCGATGTTGCAGCGCCGCGCCTGGGGCGTGGAAACCTCGACCGCGCAAATGGAAATCATCGGACGCAGGCATTTCGGCCGCAAGGCTGTAGCAGCCGGCGGTGGCGGCGGGCGCAGCAACACACGCGAACTGCTTGATACCCTGCTGTTGTGGAACCCGAAGGTGCAACTGGACGCCAACGGCCAGGCCGTGGTGATGGTGCCGCTCAACGACGCACTGACCACCTTCAAGATTGTGGCAGTGGCTGACGCAGGCACCGGCCTCTTCGGCACGGGCCAGACCAGCATCAAGGCCACACAGGACCTGCAAATCATCAGCGGCCTGCCGCCACTGGTGCGGGAAGACGACCAGTTCCGCGCGCAACTGACGCTGCGCAACACCACCAAGGTGGCCATGAAGGTGGAAGTGAGCCCGCGCGCCACGATGCTGGACCTGAAACCGCAAATGGTAGACATCCCCGCGGGCGAAGCGCGTGAGGTGGCCTGGATGGTCACCGCGCCGGCGCAGCTCGCGTTCACACGCGCCGAAGCCATCCTGTGGGAGATCGAGGCCAAAGACACGATTTCCGGCGCACGCGACGGCCTCAAGGCGCGTCAGCGCATCATCCCGGCCGTGCCACTGACCGTGCAGCAAGCCACGCTGGTGCAGGTCGACGGCAGCTTCACGCTGGACGTGAACCCGCCGGCTGACGCCCTGCCCGGCCGCGGCGGCCTGAAGATGTCGCTGCAGCCGAAACTGGCCGAAGGCATGGACGGCGTGCGCGACTATTTCGCGATGTACCCGTTCATCTGCCTGGAGCAAAAAACCAGCAAGTCGGTGGGACTGCGCGACAGCAAGCTCTGGCAGACCGTGCTGGCACAACTGCCCAGCTACCTGGACAGTGATGGCCTGGCCAACTACTTCCCGCCGCGCGACGGCGAAGCGAATCGCGGCAGCGATGCACTGACGGCCTACCTGCTGGCCGCCACGCACGAAGCCTCGGGCATCAACCCGGCGTTTGCCCTGCCCGACGATGCGCGCGCCCCGATGGAACGCGGCCTGATCGCGTTTGTGGAAGGCCGTATCCAGCGCGAGTTCTGGAGCCCACGCAAAGACCTCGACGTGCGCAAGCTGGCCGCGCTGGAAGCGCTCTCGCGCTACGGCAAGGCGCAGGGCCGCATGCTGGGCAGCATCACGATTGCGCCCAACCAGTGGCCCACACACGCGGTGATCGACTGGCTCAATATCCTGAAACGCGTGGCCGATGTGCCGCAGCGTGAGCAGCGCATCGCCGAAGCCAACCAGGTGCTGCGTTCGCGCCTGTCCTTCCAGGGCACCAAGCTGATCTTCAGCACCGAGAAGGACGACTACTGGTGGTGGCTGATGACCAACGGTGATGTGAACACCGCGCGCCTGATGCTGGCGGTGATGGACGACCCGGCCTGGAAAGACGACATGGGGCGCCTGGCCAATGGCTTTATCGCGCGCCAGCAAAAAGGTGCGTGGCACACCACCACGGCCAACCTGTGGGGTGGCCTGGCCCTCGACAAGTTCTCGGCCAGGTTTGAAGCCACGCCGGTAGCGGGTGTGACCAAGGCCACGCTGGCAGCGGCAGCCGCCAGCGTGGCGAGCGTGGACTGGGCCAAGGTTGACCGTGTCAAGACCACCGACGCAGCCGGCGCACCCAACCAGACCACCTTCTTCGGCGCACCCGCCTCACCCGGCAACCTGCGCAACAACAGCATGTTCCTGCCCTGGGGCAGCGCAGCGAAGGAC
This sequence comes from Polaromonas sp. P1_E1_2, assembly GCF_056406035.1. Lineage (NCBI taxonomy): Bacteria > Pseudomonadati > Pseudomonadota > Betaproteobacteria > Burkholderiales > Comamonadaceae > Polaromonas > Polaromonas sp. P1_E1_2. Next base: position 2,651 of record NZ_JBFUAZ010000245.1, read on the forward strand.
ACGCTGACCGTGACGCATCAGGGAGCAGGCAAACCGTGGCTCACGCTGCAATCCATCACAGCCATCCAGCTGAAGGCGCCTTTCAATGCCGGTTACCAGATCAAGAAAATGATCACCCCGGTGGAGCAGGCCGTCAAAGGTATCTACACGCGCGGCGACGTGATTCGCATCACGCTGGAAGTCAACGCCAGCGCCGACATGACCTGGGTCGTCATCAGCGACCCGGTGCCGGGCGGCGCAACGATCCTGGGTGGCGGTCTGGGCCGTGACTCCGAAATCGCCACCAGCGGCGAAAAGAAAACCGGTGCGGGCTGGCCTGCGTTTGAAGAGCGCAGCTTCGAAGCCTTCCGCAGCTATTACGAATACCTGCCCAAGGGCGTGGTGAAGATGGAATACACCGTGCGCCTGAACAACGTCGGCGACTTCGCGCTGCCGCCTAGCCGGGTCGAGGCCATGTATGCGCCCGAGATGTTTGGCGAGTCGCCGAATGCACGGGTGAAGGTGGAAGCGGCGAAATGATCCAGCGGCGTTCCCTGGCCGTCGCACTGGCTGCGGGCATTGCCCTGCCGCGCGGGGCGGCCGCGGCCGCCGCCGACTGGCAGCAACGCTCCGGCTACCCGGCCGGCTGGGGCGGCAACCGCAGTTGGACCGACAAGGACTACCGCATTGGCAATTATTCCGGCGGCTACGAAACCATGTTCCGGGCGCGACCCATCGCCGCGCCCGCGCAGGCTTCCACGCTGAAGGCGGCATCGGCCGAAAGCCTCCAGGCCTTCGCGCCGGTCGCGCAATCGGCGGCGGACTATCTCAAGGCCTGGCCGGTGACCGGCCTGCTCATCGCGCGCAAGGGCACGGTGCTGCTGGAGTCCTACCAGTTCGAGCGCAAGCCCGAGATGCGCATGACGAGCTGGTCCATGGCCAAGAGCGTGACCTCGCTGCTGCTGGGCATCTGCCTGGACCGCGGCCTGGTCCGTTCCATGGACGACACGCCGCAGATGTACGTTGACGAACTGAAGGGAACGCTGCACGGCGGGATTGCCTTGCGTCACCTGGCCAATATGTCCAGCGGCGCGGCCATCCTGCATGACCGCGACAACCCCACCATTTACCCGCGTGCTTTCACTGGCGGAAATACTGACCTGGAAGCCGTGGTGCGCGGCTGGAACGCCGTGCAGGAGCCGCCGGGCACGCGCTACAACTACAACGAACTGTGCCCACTGACCATCGGCATGGTCATCCGCCAGGTCACCGGAAAACCGCTGGCGGCCTTTTGCGAAGAAGCCCTGTGGCAACCGCTGGGCGCCGAGGGCGACGCCAGCTGGCTGTGCGACAGCAAGGGCAAGGAGTTCAATTGCATAGGCTTTGGCGCGCGGCTGCGCGACTGGGCGCGCCTGGCGCAGCTGATCGCGCAGGACGGCGTCATGGAAGGCCGCCAGGTCGTTAGCAAAAAATGGATAGACGAATGCTCCTCATGGTCGGCCGCCGATGCGCAAGTCCGGCACGGCACGGCCATGCGCGGCTTCGGCTACAAGAATTTCTTCTGGCATCCCAGGGCCGACGGCAGCTGGATGATGATGAATGGCCACCACGGACAGCGCGTGCTGGTAGACCGTGTTACGCAAACTGTGCTGGTGCAGACCGCGGTGGAGGCCGAGGGGCCTTGGCAGGCGCAGCTGTTCCAGCTCTTCAACGCGGCGACGAAGATTGGGTTGCCGGCATGAAAAAGACTGGAGGCGTCAAAGTGAAACTTGCCCTTTATGCATTCATGCTCCTGGGCGCCAACCTGGTCCTTGCACAGTTCAGCACGCCTGCCGAGGGTGAATACGTGATCAGTGACGGTGCGTCGGGCACGCTGCGGGTTCAGCCACGCGGAAAGTTCGCGATAGAGACCACGGGAGCCAACGCACACGTATGCGACCTGGACGGCGTGATCGTCGATGGCAAGTCGAAGATCGGGAAATCCRCATGCCAGGTGAGCTTCAAGACCGAGGGCCAGGATGTCAAGGTCTCAACCAACGGCGCCGACGCATGCCGCGATTTCTGCGGTATGCGGGCATGGTTTGAGGGGACGTACCGCAAGCCTGAGCCTCTTTGCGTGCGCAAGAGCATTAATGAGTCGAAGAAGAATTTCAAGAAGAGTTATGTGGCGAAAGACTACGCTGCCGCCTTGGCTGTGATCCAGCCTGTTGCAATGCAGTGCAAGTCATTCCTCCATTGGATTGAATCGGCCTGGATATTGAACGACCTTGCTCTCACACAATTCAAGCTGGGTGACCGCGCGGCCTGCATCAAGACTTTGCAAGGCCTCGCGCCTGATGCCGCAAAGTCTGACGATGAAATCAAGGGGAGCTACCCTCCTAGCGATTCAGAGGCCTATCTGCCGGTGGTGCAAGCCACCCGGACCAACCTGAGACTTTGCACAAAGAAATGAATCGCGAGCCGAAACGCATTTTCACAAGCTTGACGCTGGCCCTTGCTCTGGCGGGCGGGGCGATATCGCCTGCCCATGCCGTCGCCACCTTCGACGAAGTCAAACGCGACTTCCGCCCCTCCGACACGCTCATCCTCGACCGCAGTGGTGAAGTCATCCAGCGCCTGCGCATCGACAGCGCTGTGCGGCGCGGCCAGTGGGTGGCGCTGCCCGATGTCTCGCCTGCCTTGCGCACGGCACTGATTCTGAGTGAAGACAAGCGCTTTTATGAGCACAGCGGTGTGGACTGGCGCGCTGTCTCTGCAGCGGCCTGGGGCAATCTGTGGAACACCAAAACCCGCGGCGCTTCCACCCTCAGCATGCAGCTGGCCGGACTGCTCGACGAGGACTGGCGCGCCGGTGCGGGTGGCCGCAGCATGGCGCAAAAGGTGGGGCAGACCGTGTCGGCCCAGGTGCTGGAGGCACGCTGGCGCAAGGACCAGATCCTGGAGGCATACCTGAATCTTGTGCCGTTTCGCGGCGAACTTGTCGGCATCGACGCGCTGAGCCGCACACTGTTTGGCAAGGCTGCGCATGGGCTGGATGAGCGCGAGGCCGCGATCGCCGCCGCGCTGGTGCGTGCGCCCAACGCCAAGGCCGCGCAGGTGTCACAGCGAGCTTGCGGCGTGCTGAAAACCATGCAAG
>NZ_JBFUAZ010000246.1:0-5746 GCF_056406035.1 Polaromonas sp. P1_E1_2
TGCTGGACGTGCTGGGCGCGGACTACATCCGCACTGCGCGCGCCAAGGGCCTGAGCCCGGCGCGTGTGGTGTTCAAGCACGCCTTGCGCAACGCCATCATTCCGGTTGTCGCCCTGGCGGCTGTGGAGCTCGGCTTCATGCTGGGCGGCTCGGTGGTCATTGAGTCGGTCTATTCCATGCAGGGCCTGGGCCAGCTCGCCTGGGACTCCATTTCGCGCAACGACTACCCCGTGGTGCAGGCCGTGGTGCTGATCATCGCCGTGTTCTACATCGGGCTGACCTTTCTGGCCGATGTCTTCAACGCCGCGCTCGACCCCCGCATGCGCACACGCTAGGACATCACCATGAACGCTCCTTCCCTGACCGTTTCCGCCGCGCCGGCGCTGCCGCTGCCACCCATTCCCGCGTGGCGGCGCAGCCTGCGGCGTGTGCTGGGCCACCGCGGCATGACGCTGGGCAGCATCCTGCTGGGCCTGGCCGTGGTGGCCGCCCTGTTCGCGCCCTGGCTCAGCCCGCATGACCCGTATGCGCAGGACGTGACCCAGCGCCTGATCCCGCCGTTCTGGCACGACAAGGGCAGCTGGGAACACGTCTTCGGCACCGACAAGCTCGGCCGCGATTACCTGAGCCGCCTTTTGTACGGCGCCCGCGTATCGCTGGGCATCGGGCTGGTCGCGGCGCTGGTGTCCGGGCTGATCGGCACCACCATGGGCGTGCTGGCGGGCTATTTCGGCGGCCGCACCGACGCCGTGGTCAGCTACATCATCACCACCCGGCTGGCCATGCCGGTGGTGCTGGTGGCACTGGCAACCGCTTCCCTCATCGGCGGTTCACTGCAGGTGGTCATCATCCTGCTGGGCCTGTTGCTGTGGGACCGCTTTGCCATCGTCACGCGCTCGGCCACGCAGCAGCTGCGCGACGCCGAATTCATCTCCGCCGCCAAGGCGCTCGGCGCGTCCACGCCCTACATCCTGGTGCGCGAACTGCTGCCCAACCTGATGGGCCCGCTGACCGTGGTGGCCACGCTCGAGATGGCGCACGCGATCCTGCTGGAGTCCACCCTCTCCTTCCTGGGCCTGGGCGTGCAGCCGCCCACGCCCTCATGGGGGCTGATGGTGGCCGAAGGCAAGGCCTACATGTTCTTCCAGCCCTGGGTGATCCTGGTGCCCGGCGTGGTGCTGGCCCTGCTGGTGCTGGCCATCAACCTGGTGGGTGACGGCCTGCGTGACCTGACCGCGCCCGACGGCCGCAACTGAAAGGGAACCTCCATGGAAATTTTGCTGGACGTGAAAAACCTGCGCGTCGACCTGCCGACACCGGGCGGCATGCTGCACGCCGTGCGTGGCATCGACTTCCAGGTGCGGCGCGGTGAAATGCTGTGCCTGGTCGGCGAGTCCGGCTGCGGCAAGTCGATGACGTCGCTTGCACTGATGGGCCTGCTGCCGCGCAAGGCGGTGCGCACCGCCGACCACATCCGCTTCGGTGGTGTGGACCTGCAGGGCCTGCCCGAGCGGGAAATGTCCGCGCTGCGCGGCTCGCGCATGGCGATGATTTTCCAGGAGCCGATGACGGCGCTGAACCCGTCGTACACGCTGGGCGACCAGCTGTGCGAGGCGCTGCGCGCGCACCGCAAGGTCAGCATGGCCCAGGCGCGTGAGCGTGCGCTGTACCTGCTCGAACGCGCGGGCGTTCCGCAGGCCGCCGACCGTTTGCGGCAGTACCCGCACCAGCTCTCGGGCGGCCTGCGCCAGCGCGTGGTGATTGCCATGGCCCTGATGTGCGAGCCGGACCTGATCATTGCCGACGAGCCCACCACCGCGCTGGACGTCACCATCCAGGCGCAGATCCTTAGGCTGATCCGTGAGCTGCAAAAGGAGTTCGGCACCGCGGTGGTCTTCATCACCCACGACCTGGGCGTGGTGGCGCGCATCGCCGACCGCGTGGCCGTGATGTATGCGGGCGAGGTGGTGGAAACCGCGCCGGTGGCCGAGCTGTTCGCCCACCCCGCCCATCCCTACACCCGCGGGTTGCTCAACTGCATTCCGGTACGCGGCAAAACCCTGCCCGGCAGCCGCCTGCAGGCCATCCCGGGCGTGGTGCCCAGCCTCGTGGGCAAGGTGGAGGGCTGTGCCTTTGCCAACCGCTGCAGCCAGGTACAGGCAGGCTGCGCTGCCACCCCGCCCTATGTGGCGCTGGACGCGGAGCATGCCGTGCGCTGCGTCGCGGCTTCACCCTTGCTGGCGGAGGCCGCATGAACCCCACCACCCCTTTGGCAACGCCCCCGGGCGGCAGCGAAGACATTGCGCTGGAGCTGTGCGMGCTCAGCCGCGTCTTCAAACTCAAGCGCGGGCTGTTCACAGCGCCCGGTGAAATCAGGGCGGTAAATAACGTCTCGCTGCGCATCCGCAAGGGCGAAACCCTGGGCCTGGTCGGGGAGTCCGGCTGCGGCAAAAGCACCCTGGCCAAAATGCTGCTGGGCTTGCTGCCGCCCACCTCGGGCAATGTGCTGGTCAACGGCAAGGAAGTCGACAGCAGCCAGCGCCGCGCCCTGGCGCGCCACATCCAGCCCATCTTCCAGGACCCGTATTCGTCGCTGAACCCGCGCCGCACGGTGGCAGAGATCGTTCGTGTACCGCTGGCCCTGCACAAGGTGGGCACTGCGCAGGAACAGCAGCGCAAGGTGCGCGAGATGCTCGACCTGGTCGGCATGCCCGAGCGCACGCACAGCCAGTACCCCAACCAGCTTTCGGGCGGGCAGCGCCAGCGCGTGGCGATTGCGCGGGCGCTGGTGCTGCGACCCGACATCCTGATCTGCGACGAACCGACATCGGCGCTTGACGTGTCGGTGCAGGCGCAGATCCTCAACCTGCTGATGGACCTGAAGGCCGAGTTCGGGCTGACCTATTTCTTCATCAGCCACGACCTGGGCGTGGTCGAACACCTGGTGGACCGCGTGGCCGTGATGCACCGCGGCGCCATCGTCGAGCTGGGCACGCGCGAGCAGGTCTTTGCCCGGCCCGAGCACCCCTACACCCGCATGCTGCTGGCCTCTGCCCTCACGCCCGAGCCCGGGCTGGGTGTGCCGGACATTGCCGCCGAAGCCATCGGCTGACGTTTTACCTCTCCATTTCAACCGCGCAATTTCCCTTCAATTTCAAGGACCTCTCATGAGCCGTACCCAAGCCGTGGCCCAGACCCTCGCCTGTTTCGACGACGGGCGTTTCCAGCAAACGCTGGACCGCCGCGTTGCCTACAAAACCGAAAGCCAGGACGCCGCCAGCGGCCCCATCCTGCACGCCTACCTGCAGAACGAAATCACGCCCAAGCTCACGGAGCTGGGCTTTGCCTGCCGCATCGTCGACAACCCGGTGCCGGGCAAAAGCCCTTTCCTGCTGGCCGAGCGCATCGAGCCCGGCGCCGCTTTCACCGTGCTGACCTACGGCCACGGCGACGTGGTGCGCGGCTACGACGCCCAGTGGCGCGAAGGCCTGAGCCCCTGGAAGATCGTGGTGGACGGCAACCGCTGGTACGGCCGCGGCACCGCCGACAACAAGGGGCAGCACACCATCAACCTGACCGCGCTCGAGCAGGTGCTGGCCGTGCGCAGCGGGCGCCTGGGCTACAACGTGAAAATCATCCTGGAAATGGGTGAAGAAGACGGCTCGCCCGGCCTGAACGAAGTGTGTGCCCTGCACCGCGATGTGCTGGCGGCCGACCTGTTCCTCGCCTCCGACGGCCCGCGCGTGTCGGCTTCGCGCGCCACGCTGTTTCTCGGCTCGCGCGGCGTCTTCAACTTCGACCTGCACCTCAAGCTGCGCGACGGCGGCCACCATTCGGGCAACTGGGGCGGCCTTTTGCGCAACCCCGGCATCCGCCTGGCCCATGCGATTGCCAGCCTGGTGGACGCCCGCGGCCGCATCCTGGTGCCCGGCCTGCTGCCCACCGCCATTCCGGCCAGCGTGCGTACCGCGCTGCAGGACATCGAGGTCGGCGGCGGCCCGAACGACCCGGAGATCGATCCCGACTGGGGTGAGCCCGGCCTCTCGCCGGCAGAGCGCGTGATCGGCTGGAACAGCCTGGAGGTGCTGGCCTTCACCACCGGCAACCCGGCCATGCCGGTGCACGCCATTCCGGCCGAGGCGCGCGCGCACTGCCACATGCGTTATGTGGTGGGCAGCGACCCGGCGAATTTTCTGGCGCACATCCGCGAGCACCTGCTGGCCCACGGCTTTGACGATGTGGAAGTGCGCGGCACCGACATGACCATGGCCGCCACCCGCCTGGACCCCGACAACGCCTGGGTGCGCTGGGGCATGGCTTCCATCGAACGCAGCACCGGCCGCCGCCCAGCCCTGCTGCCCAACCTCGGCGGCTCGCTGCCGAACGACGTGTTTTCTGAAACGCTGGGCCTGCCCACGCTGTGGGTGCCGCATTCCTACCCCGCTTGCTCCCAGCACGCGCCGAACGAACACATCCTGGTGGACACCACCCGCGAGTCGCTGCAGATCATGGCCGGCATGTTCTGGGACCTGGCCGAAGAAGGCGCCGGCGTGATGCAGGAATGCGCATGAGTACCGCGATGAATGCCGTGACGAACGACGTACAAGTGCCAGGCTGCGCCGCCACCGAATGGCTGGCCGGCCAGCGCCCCGCCATGCAGGCGGCCCTGGCCACGCTGGTCGACATCGACTCCAGCAGCCACGACAAGCCGGGCACCGACCGCGTGGCCCAGGCCATGGCGGGCTGGCTGCAAACCGCGGGCATCAGCGCCGAACACCGCGGTGATGTCGCCGAGGGCGACGTGCTGCTGGCCCGCCTGCCTGGCGCGCAAGCCGCGGCAGCGCCGGTGGTGTTGATGGGCCACCGCGACACCGTGTTCCCCACCGGCACCGTGGCCCAGCGGCCCTGGCGCGTGGACGGCGAGCGCGGCTACGGCCCCGGCGTGTCCGACATGAAGTCCGGCCTGGTGCTGCAATGCTTTGTGATGATGGCGCTGCAAAAGCTGCCGCCGCTGCCCTTCCCGGTGCTGGGCCTTTTCACGGCCGACGAAGAAATCGGCTCGCAAAACGGCCGCATCGCCATCGAAACCCATGCGCGCGGTGCACGGGCAGTTTTCAACTCAGAACCCGGCCGCGTCAGTGGCAACCTGGTCACCGAGCGCAAGGGTGTAGCTGTTGGTCCCATCACTCGTGATGTTGCCGGCCGCATCATGCACCACGGTGGCGACGCCGGTGCTGTCCTGCGTCTGGTTCAGCCGGTTGCTGGTGCTGGCAATGGTGTTGGGGTAGCTCGTGCCGCCAACGACTTTGGCCGTGCGGTTGCCCGTGGCGTCATAGCTGTACTGGATCGCACTGCTGCCCAAGGTGGCGCTGATCAGTCGGTTCAGGTTGTCATAACCAAAGCTCTGGTCCAGTGCGGGCACCGGGACTCCGTTGCTGGTGTGGGTGTAGCCGGTGATGCGTCCCGCTGTGTCACGAAGAATGGTTCGGCGAATCCCAGTTGTTGTTGGATCACCCAGGTTGTACGCGCTGATCTGGCCGTTGGCGTCGTAAGCAATCGCCTGGGTCTTGCTGCTGGCCCAGCTCCAGCCGGTCAGTTTGCTTTCAGCGTTGGTGGTGATGCCCGCTATCAGCGGCAGGGTTGTTCCGCTGGTGCCCACGCCGTTGGCATTCGGCGGATTGACCGTGACAGCGTTGACCACGCCTTGGGCGTCGTAGCTGTAGTTGACTCGGCTCCGCTGGTTAGG
>NZ_JBFUAZ010000247.1:0-5724 GCF_056406035.1 Polaromonas sp. P1_E1_2
GTATTGGAGAGGTTCAGGCTGCGCTGGCCCGGTAGCATGGGCACTTTGAGGCGCTGCGGTGGCGCAAAGGATTCGCGTAACTCTGGCGCCAGGCCGCGGGTTTCGGCGCCGAAAACCAGCCAGTCGCCGGGCAGGAAGCGCGCGTCGTAGACGCTGGCGGAGCCGTGTGTGGTCATGGCAAAGAGTCGGGCTGAGGGTGGTTGCTCACTTTCAAGGAAGGCATGCCAGCTGGCATGCCGCAGCACCTGGGCGTACTCGTGGTAATCGAGCCCCGCCCGGCGCATGTGTTTGTCGTCCATCGAAAACCCCAGCGGTTCCACCAGGTGCAGGCGGCAGCCCGTATTGGCCGCCAGGCGGATGACATTGCCGGTGTTGGGGGGGATCTCAGGCTCGACCAGAACAATATTGAACATGGCTGGATTGTCGTGCGGCGGGCACAGGTGCGTTGGTAAGGGGCTGTTCCCGCCATGTTGCCCCCGCTCGTAGTTATCTTCCAGTGATCGAGAGTTTGATCGGGGGGTTTTGCCAGCAGGGGCCGCGGGACTGGCTTTGCCAGACCGCAGGCGCAGCGGCCCCCTCGGGGGGCAGGCAGCTACACGCAGTGAGCGACCGTGGGGGCTATTGAGTCCGCGCAAGGACAACGGCGCCAACATGTGCGGCGCCCGCATCCCGCAAGGACTGTGCGGCCGTATACAGCGAGGCGCCGCTGGTCATCACGTCGTCAACCAGCACCACGCGCCGTCCCTGCAGTTCCCCCGTGCGCAGCGGATCCACCTGGAAAGCCCCTTTGACGTTGGCCAGCCGGTCCTTGCGTTTGAGCTGGCTTTGCGGGCGCGTGTGCTTCACCCGCAGCAGCAGGCTGGCATCGGTTTGGCCCTCTGTGCGTGTTTGCCGGGCCAGTGCCACACACAACTCCCAGGCCTGGTTGAAACCGCGCACCTGCAGGCGCTCCGCCGACAGCGGCACCGGAACGATCCAGTCGCCGGGGGTCAGTTCTGCCATGAGCCCGGCTACGCCCGGCGACCGGGCCAGCAGCTTGGCAAAAAAAGCGGCCCAGCCGTGCTGCTCGCCGAATTTGTAGCCCGCAATCAGGGCTGACCAAGGGTAGGCATAGTGCACCGCGGCAAAGGCGCCGTCCAGCGGTGGCGGGTGGCTGACACAGGCGCCGCAGGGCTGCGGCCCAACCCGAAGGCCCATGGAAAGGTCACCGGGCAAGGCGAGAGCGCAGCGTGGGCAGCGCGGGACGGCCAAGGCAAACCGGGCCACGCAGGCGCCGCACACCTGGCGCGCCGGCCAGCTGCGGCACACAGCGCACTGGCTGGCCAAGCCGGGGAAGGCGCCAAAGCGGCCGGTCGGCCGGGACAGGAATGTGGCGGGAGCAAGCAGGCGTGTGAACACCGTGTCAATATACTCGCGTACCTTCCCCGCTTGCCTCGGCGGGCCCCGCGCTTCCTTTGCCCTTTTTGCTCCCTTTCATGACCCCTACACAGCGCCCACCCACGCTCGACCCGATCGCCGTCAGCCGCTGGGACCGCACCGCTCCACTGGCCTCGCCGTGGCTTCATGAAGAAGTGGCGCGGCGCATGATGGACCGGTTGCAATGGATCAAGCTGCAGCCGCGTGCGTGGGTGCACTGGGGAGCATTGCGTGGAGGGATCCAGGCGCAGGAAAAACTGGCCGGGGCATACCCAAAATCAAGGTGTTTTGTGGTTGAAAGCAGCTCTGGACGTGCGCAAGAAGCTATCAAAAATATAGCAAAACCGTGGTGGAATCCGCGCCGTTGGCTGGCGGCCCCCATACGCTTTGAGGCGCCACCGGCAGGAACTGCCGACATGCTCTGGGCCAACATGGCGCTGCACGAATCGGCCGATCCGCAGGCCCTGCTGGCGCGCTGGCACCAGGCGCTGAAGGTGGACGGTTTTCTGATGTTTTCCTGCCTGGGCCCGGATACCGCGAAGGAGTTGCGCGAGGTATATGCGCAGCTGGGCTGGCCGCCGGCCGGGCATGAACTGACCGACATGCATGACTGGGGCGACATGCTGGTGCAGACGGGGTTTGCGGAGCCGGTGATGGACATGGAGCGCATCACGCTCACCTATGCGACCCCCGCGAGGCTGCTGGAAGACATCAGGGAGCTGGGCCGCAATTTTCACCCGGCGCGGTTTCCTGCCCTGCGGAGCCGGGCCTGGAAGGCGCAGCTTGAAAGCGCGCTGTCCCGCCATCTCGTCAGGGGCGAAGACGGGCGGTTGTCCCTCACCTTTGAAATCATTTATGGCCACGCGCTCAAGGCGCCGCCGCGGATCAAGGTCAGTCCGCTCAGCGCGGTGTCGGTCGCCGATATGCGCAGCATGCTGCAGGGCCAGCGCTCCGGCGGCTAGGTGCCCGGCAGGTGTTGCGCAGCCGCGCCCAATCCCCGGTGTGGATGGGTTTTCAGAAGGGGCGGCAAGGTAAACCCGGCTACAATTCAAAGCTGAATTTTTGGGTATGTTCCCAAGCCTCATGCGGTCAATGCCCAGCGTTAACCGCAGTTTTTTTGAGGGTTGCCACATGCTGCAGCCAACACCAGCGTTTCGTTTTGCCACCTTGCCCGCACAGGGCGCCCACAGCCACGATGCTGTGCTGTGGCTTCTCAAGCGTCACTGTTCACTCACACCGGCCCAATTGGGCTGGCTGTATGTGTCTTTGTGCGGTGTTTCACTGGGTATTGCCGGATTTTTCTGGCTGAAGGGCGCCACCATGGTGATGCCTTTTGCCTGGATCGAGCTGATAGCGGTGGGGGCTGCTTTTGTGGCGTATGCCAGGCATGCGGGCGACGGTGAAAAAATCGTCCTTCAGGGCGAGCGGCTGGTGGTGGAGCTGGAAACGGCAGGGCGCACGGAGCGGGCTGAATTCAACCGCGAATGGGTCCGGATCGAGCCCAAGGATGGGGATGGGTCGCTGATTGAGGTGTCCGGGCAGGGGCGGTCTGTCCAGGTCGGGCGGCATGTACGGCCAGAGCTGCGGCCCGCGCTGGCCCGCGAGATTCGCATGGCGTTGCGGAGTGTTTGACAGTTCCTGAAAGACTTGTGTCAGTTCAGGTGCGGCAGGAGGGCTTGCCGCTAACTTTATAATCAGCCGGTTAATTTGGTCGGTAATTGAAGCAGAAAAAGTGATCACGATGAACGTAAGCAACACCATGAGCAAAATGACACGGCTTGGCATGCAGCATGCAGGCGCAATTCTGGCATCTGCGGTCGCCTGGGTCAGCACCGCCGCTTACGCCGTCAACGACCTGAAGGGCGGCCCGGCCGTCAATCAGCTGAACCTGCATCCGGCTGCCACCAAAATCGCCGCCGAGCAGCAATGGCTGCACTGGTTCATGATGGCCATCTGCCTCGTGATTTTTGTGGCTGTTTTCGGGGTGATGTTTTATTCCATCCTCAAGCACCGCAAGTCGGTCGGCCACAAATCGGCCAATTTCCACGAATCTACTGCTGTTGAAATTGCCTGGACCATCGTCCCCTTCATCATCGTGATCGCCATGGCCCTTCCGGCCACCAAGGTGCTGGTCGCCCAGAAGGACACCACCGCCGCCGACCTCACCATCAAGGCCACCGGCATCCAGTGGAAATGGGGCTACGACTACATCAAGGGCGAAGGCGAAGGCATCGGCTTTGTCTCCACACTCGACAACACGCACCGCGAAATGTCCGACAACGGCGGCCCCAAGGCCGGCGAAGCTCCCGACAACTACCTGCTCAAGGTCGACAACCCGCTGGTTGTTCCCGTCAACAAGAAAATCCGCATCATCACCACCGCCAGCGACGTGATCCACGCCTTCGCGGTGCCGGCCTTCGGCATCAAGCAGGATGCGATCCCCGGTTTTGTGCGTGACACCTGGTTCCGTGCCGAGCAAGTCGGCGACTTCTACGGCCAATGCCAGGAACTCTGCGGCAAGGAACACGCCTACATGCCCATCCATGTGAGGGTTGTGTCTGCAGCCGATTACAGTGCATGGGTCGCGATCAAGGCCAAGGAAGCCGCAGCCAAGGCGGATGATCCTTCCAAAGTCTGGACGCTGGTTGACCTGAAGGCGCGCGGTGAAAAAGTGTACGCTGCCAATTGCGCCGCCTGCCACCAGGCCAACGGCAAGGGCGCTGGCCCGATCAAGCCGCTGGACGGCTCGCCGATTGTTCTCGACGCAGACCACAAGAAGCAGATCCAGACCGTGCTCAATGGGGCCGCCGGTGGCGCCATGCCTTCCTGGAAGGCGCTGAGCGACACCGACCTCGCCGCCGTGATCAGCTACTCCAAGAACAACTGGTCCAACCAGACCGGCCAGATCGTCCAGCCYGCTGAAATCCAGGCGGCTCGCAAGTAAGCCTCAGGCGTTACCCGCAGATTCCATCATTTCGCCGGCGTGACCTTGCCGGCCGCAAAAGACAAGCTACAGGCACAAGCCACCAAAGGAAGCCAAGATGAGTGCAGTTCTAGACCATCACGATCACGCACATGATGACCACGATCACCATGCCCCGACGGGCTGGCGTCGCTGGGTGTTTGCGACCAACCACAAGGATATTGGCACGCTGTACCTGTTGTTCAGCTTCTTCATGCTGATGTTCGGTGGCGTGCTGGCCCTGCTGATCCGCGCGGAGCTGTTCCAGCCCGGCCTGCAACTGGTCAACCCCGAACTGTTCAACCAGCTCACCACCATGCACGGCCTGATCATGGTGTTCGGCGCCATCATGCCGGCCTTCGTGGGTTTCGCCAACTGGATGATCCCGCTGCAGATCGGCGCGGCTGACATGGCTTTTGCCCGTATGAACAACTTCAGCTTCTGGCTGTTGATCCCGGCGGGCATCATGCTGGTGGGGTCGTTCTTCATGCCTGGTGGCGCACCCGCCGCGGGCTGGACGCTCTACGCGCCGCTCACGTTGCAAATGGGCCCGTCCATGGACGCCGGTATTTTTGCGATGCACATCCTGGGTGCTTCGTCCATCATGGGTTCGATCAATATCATCGTCACCATCCTCAACATGCGCGCTCCCGGCATGACGCTGATGAAGATGCCGATGTTCTGCTGGACCTGGCTGATCACCGCCTACCTGCTGATCGCCGTGATGCCGGTGCTCGCAGGCGCCATCACCATGACGCTGACTGACCGCCACTTCGGCACCAGCTTCTTCAACCCCGCCGGCGGTGGCGACCCGGTGATGTACCAGCACATCTTCTGGTTCTTCGGCCACCCCGAGGTTTACATCATGATCTTGCCGGCCTTCGGCATCATCAGCCAGATCATCCCGGCTTTCTCGCGCAAGCGCCTGTTTGGCTACGCCTCCATGGTGTACGCCACTGGCTCCATCGCCATCCTGAGCTTCGTTGTGTGGGCGCACCACATGTTCACCACCGGCATGCCAGTCACGGGCCAGCTGTTCTTCATGTACTCCACCATGCTGATCGCCGTGCCCACGGGCGTGAAGGTGTTCAACTGGATCGCCACGATGTGGCGCGGCTCCATGACCTTTGAAACCCCCATGCTATTTGCAGTGGGCTTCATCTTCGTGTTCACCATCGGCGGTCTGACGGGTGTGATCCTTTCGGTCGCACCGATCGACACGCAATTGCAGGACACYTACTACGTGGTGGCYCACTTCCACTACGTGCTGGTGGCYGGTTCGCTYTACGCCCTGTTTGCCGGCTAYTACTACTGGTCGCCYAAATGGACCGGCGTCATGTACAACG
>NZ_JBFUAZ010000248.1:0-5709 GCF_056406035.1 Polaromonas sp. P1_E1_2
GTGGCGGGCCAGCACCCGTGCGATGCGGTAGAGCAGTCCGACCCGGTCGCTGGCCGATACGCTGAGCAGCCAGCGCTGGGCTTTTTCATCGGGCCGCAGGTCCACGCGCGGAGCGATCGGGAAACTCTTGACCCGGCGCGATACACGGCCTTTACTCGGAGGCGGCAGAGGTCCGGGGTTCTCGATGGTGCGATCCAGTTCGGCCTCCACCATGGCCGCCAGTTCGCGGTAGTGGTCGGCCAGCGTGGGGCTGACCACCTGGAAGGTGTCCAGCGCATAACCATTTTTCGCTGTGTGGATCTTGGCGTCCAGGATGCTGAAGCCGGCTTCGTCAAAGTAGCCGCAGATGCGTGCAAACAGGTCGGGCGCATCGGGCGTGTAAACCAGTACCTGCATGCCTTCGCCTGCCGACGAACGACGCGCGCGGACGATCGCCTTGGCCTTGCCCACGTGTCGCGAGAGCTGGCGTGCATGCCAGGCGATGTCGGAGGCCTCATGGCGCATGAAATAGCTGACGTCCAGCGTGTCCCACAGTGCCTTGTGTGCCTCGAAAGGTTCGGCGTGCAGGGCCAGTGTGGTCAGGGCTTCGCGCTTGCGGGCCTCCACTTCGGCATCCGCATCGGGCGCGCGGCCACCCAGCACGCGCAGCGTGTAGCGGTACAGGTCTTCCAGCAGCTTGCCTTTCCAGGCGTTCCAGACCTTGGGGCTGGTGCCGCGGATGTCGGCCACCGTCAGCAGGTACAAAGCCGTCAGGTAACGCTCGTTGCCCACGCGTTTGGCAAACGCGGCAATCACTTCGGGGTTGCTCAGGTCTTCCTTCTGGGCGATGCGGCTCATGCTCAGGTGCTCACCGACCAGGAATTCGATGAGTTTGGAGTCTTCGGCGCCAATACCATGCTGGCGACAAAAAACGCGCACGTCCTTGCAACCCAGCTCGGAGTGGTCGCCGCCGCGGCCCTTGGCGATGTCGTGGAACAGCGCGGCGATATAAAGAATCCAGGGCTTGTCCCAGCCGGCCGCGAGCTGCGAGCACATCGGGTACTCGTGCGAGTGCTCGGCCATGAAAAAACGCCGCACGTTGCGCAGAACCATCAGGATGTGCTGGTCCACCGTGTAAACATGGAACAGGTCGTGCTGCATCTGCCCGACGATCTTGCGGAAGATCCAGAGGTAGCGGCCCAGCACCGATGTCTGGTTCATCAGCCGCATGGCGTGGGTGATGCCCTCGGGCTGCTGAAGGATGCGCCGGAAGGTGTCGCGGTTGACCGGGTCGCTGCGGAACTTGCTGTTCATCAGTCCGCGGGCGTTGTAGAGCGCGCGCAGGGTGCGCGCCGAAAGGCCCTTGATGCCCACGGTTGTCTCGAATACCAAAAAGGTTTCCAGGATGGCGTGCGGTTCACGCGCATACAGGTCGTCGCTGACCACCTCCAGCATGCCGGCCTTGTCGTAAAAGCGCTCGTTGATGGGCCGCAGCGGGTAGGTGTTGGGGTTGAGCCGTTCTTCGATATTGAGCAACAGGATCTGGTTGAGCTGGGTCACGGCCTTGGCGGCCCAGTAGTAGCGCTTCATCACCGCCTCRCTGGCGCGGCGCGGCACCTTGCTGCCGTCGTCGGCTTCGGCGGAATAGCCGAAGGACTCGGCCACGGCGGTCTGCAGGTCAAACACCAGGCGGTCTTCACGCCGGCCGGCAATCAGGTGCAGGCGCGCGCGTATCAAGCTCAGCAAGGCTTCATTGGCCTTGATCTGCCGCACTTCAAAGGCCGTAGCCAGGCCGTTGCGGGCCAGGTCGTCCCAGGATTTGCCCAGGCCGGCGGCCCGTGCCACCCACAAAATCACCTGCAGGTCTCGCAGTCCACCCGGGGATTCCTTGCAGTTGGGCTCGAGCGAGTAGGGGGTATTTTCGAACTTGTTGTGGCGCTGGCGCAGCTCCAGCGTCTTGGYCACGTAAAAAGCCTGCGGGTCCAACACGACGGCCAGCCGGTTTTGCAGCTGCAGAAAATTCTTTTTGGATCCGGCGACCAGGCGGGCTTCGAGCAGCGAGGTTTGCACCGTGACGTCTTTGGCCGCTTCTTCGACACAACCGGAAATCGTCCGCACGCTGGAGCCAATTTCCAGGCCCACATCCCAGCAGGCGCCGATGAAGCTCTCTACCTTGGCCTTGAGGGCCGGGTCGCCGTCGATGTTGGCGTTGTCCGACAGCAGCAGCAGCACGTCTACATCCGAATGGGGAAACAGCTCGCCGCGGCCAAAGCCTCCTGCGGCCACCAGGCAGGCGGAAACCGGAAAGCCGGCACGCTGCCAGAGCAGCTGCAGGGTCGCATCGGCATGCCGGGCGAATTTTTGCAGCAGGCTGTGGATGCCGCGGGACGAGGCGCCACTGGCGGCCAGCGTGGCGAGGAGGGCGGCTTTCCCCGCTTTGTATTGCTCGCGGACCGGGGCCAGCTCGATCATCGCGGAGCTCGCAGGGTCGGAGAGTGCGCGGGGCGCCACTGTGCGCCTGGCTCAGGCACTGACAGCGGCTTGGGCAGGGCTGCTTTGCGGGACAAACGCCGGGATCGGCGGGCTGCCGGCGGACAGGGTAAGTACCTCATAGCCGGTTTCAGTCACCAAAATGGTGTGTTCCCACTGGGCGGACAAGGAATGGTCGCGCGTCACGATGCTCCAGCCGTCTTTCTCGGGGCCGTCCTTGATGTCACGCTTGCCGGCATTGATCATGGGTTCGATGGTGAAGGTCATGCCCGGTGTGAGCTCTTCGAGCGTGCCGGGGCGGCCGTAGTGCAGCACTTGCGGTTCTTCGTGGAATTTCTGGCCAATTCCATGGCCGCAAAACTCGCGAACTACGGAAAACCCCTGTTTTTCGGCAAAAGTCTGGATCGCAAAGCCGATGTCGCCCAGCCTGACCCCAGGCTTGACGCGCATGATGCCCTGCCACATGGCTTCATAGGTCACATGGCAGAGCCGCTTGGCCGCAATGGAAGCTTCGCCAACCAGGTACATGYGGCTGTTGTCGCCGTGCCAGCCGTCCTTGGTGATGACGGTCACGTCAATATTGASAATGTCGCCTTTTTTCAACGGTTTGTCGTTGGGAATGCCATGGCAGACCTGGTGGTTGATGGAAGTGCACAGCGACTTGGGATATGGCACATAGCCGGGAGGGCCATAGCCCAGCGTGGCCGGAATGGTGCCTTGAACCTGGGTCATGTAGTCATGGGCCAGCCGGTCTATTTCATTGGTGGTGACACCCGGCTTCACGAAGGGGGTGAGGTAGTCCAGCACCTCGGAAGCAAGCCTCCCTGCCAGGCGCATGCCTTCAATTCCTGCGGCATCTTTGTAAGTAATACTCATGGCCCCGATTATCCCACCGCTCCCGGGCACATGCATTTTCAGCATGGGACCAAGGGGCTTTGGCTTTGGCCCGAATGTGGCCCGAACGGATCGCAAAAGTGCCCGGGCGCACCGGCAGCAAACCGGGGAAGGCCTTCAGTCGCTGATAAAATTACGGGTTAACGCTAGCCCGTTAAACCCAACAGCCATGCGCTGCCCACCTCCCATTACAAGGCCACCGCTACCGTGACCCTGCACCTGACGACTTTTGAGGGCGAACCCCACGGGATCAGCGCCCTCAGCGATTTCCGCGTCCAGCAACTCCTTCCCCGCCTGCAAGCCGTCCACGACAAGATCGTGGGCATCAGCGCCCGGTTTGTGCATCTGGTTGCCACGGAGGCGCCGCCTTCAGACACCGTCAAGGGCCAGCTCGCAGCACTGCTTACCTATGGCGACCCTTGCATTGCAGGCGCTGGAAAAACCGATGATGCACTGACCTTTATTGTCTCGCCGCGCTTTGGCACCGTTTCGCCCTGGGCGTCGAAGGCTACGGACATCGCCCACAACTGCGGCCTGGCCATCAAACGCATTGAGCGCATCACCGAATACCGCATTACCTTGAAAAGCGGCTTTTTCAGCAAAACGGCCCTGACGGATGCCCAGCGCGAGCAGGTCGCCGGCCTGCTGCACGACCGCATGACTGAAAGCGTGATGTTGGATCGCGCGCAGGCTGCCGGCCTCTTCACCGAATTGCAAGGTGCATCGCTACAGACCATCGACGTGCTGGCCGGTGGCAAAGCGGCCCTGGAAGCCGCCAATGCCGAATTTGGCCTGGCGCTGGCAGCCGATGAAATCGACTACCTGGTCACCGCCTTCACCCAGCTCAAACGCAACCCGACCGACGTTGAGCTCATGATGTTCGCCCAGGCCAACAGCGAGCACTGCCGCCACAAGATCTTCAACGCCGACTTTACGATTGACGGCGTTGCGCAGGAGAAAAGCCTGTTCGGCATGATCCGCAACACCGAAAAGCTGCATCCCCAGCACACGGTGGTGGCTTATTCGGACAACGCTTCGGTCATGGAAGGCTATAAAACACAGCGGTTTTATGCCAAAACTAGTACAAAACCGGCCCCTCGCCCAACAGGAACAAGCGCGAGCAGCTATCAAACTTATAGCGCTACGGATGACGTGTTGATGCATGTGCTGATGAAAGTCGAGACGCACAACCATCCCACGGCTATTTCTCCCTTCCCTGGCGCGTCGACCGGTGCGGGCGGAGAGATTCGTGACGAAGGCGCAACCGGCCGCGGCTCCAAGCCCAAGGCGGGCTTGACGGGCTTCACCGTGTCCAGGCTGTTTGACGACGCCGCCACGTCCTATGGCAAGCCAGAACACATCGCCAGCCCGCTGCAGATCATGACGGAAGGCCCGCTGGGCGGCGCAGCGTTCAACAACGAGTTCGGCCGGCCCAACCTCAACGGCTACTTCCGCGAATATGAGCAGACCGTCGGCGGCCAGCGCTGGGGTTATCACAAGCCCATCATGATTGCGGGTGGTGTCGGCACGATTGATGCGGCACTCACCAAGAAGATTCTCTTCCCGGCCGGCACGCTGCTGATCCAGCTGGGCGGCCCTGGTATGCGCATCGGCATGGGCGGCAGCGCGGCCAGCTCCATGGCTTCGGGCGCGAATGCGGCCCAGCTTGACTTTGATTCGGTGCAGCGCGGCAACCCTGAAATCGAGCGCCGCGCGCAAGAGGTCATCAACCAGTGCGCCCAACTGGGTGCGGCCAACCCCATCCTGGCGATCCACGATGTGGGCGCCGGCGGTTTGTCCAATGCGTTTCCTGAGCTGGTGAATGACGCGGGGCGAGGTGCGAAGTTTGATTTGCGTGCCGTGCCGCTGGAAGAAAGCGGCCTTTCGCCCAAGGAAATCTGGAGCAATGAAAGCCAGGAGCGTTATGTGATGGCGGTTGCGCCTGAGTCACTGCCGCAGTTCCAGGCCTTCTGCGAGCGTGAGCGCTGCCCGTTTGCGGTGATTGGCATTGCGACGGAAGAAAAGCAACTGGTGCTGTCCGACAAAGACGCGGCCCCGCCGGTGGATATGCCGATGAATGTGTTGCTCGGCAAGCCGCCCAAAATGCACCGCGACGTGAAGTCGGTCAAACACACGATCAAACCCATCGACCTGACCGGCGTCGATCTGCAGAAAAGTGCGATTGCGGTGCTCAGCCACCCGACCGTCGCGTCCAAGCGCTTCCTGATCACCATCGGCGACCGCACCGTGAGCGGCCTCACGCACCGTGATCAGATGGTTGGCCCCTGGCAGGTGCCGGTAGCCGACTGCGCTGTCACGCTGGCTGACTACAGCGGTTTTGCGGGC
>NZ_JBFUAZ010000249.1:0-5704 GCF_056406035.1 Polaromonas sp. P1_E1_2
CCGGACAACGGCGTGCATGACGTGTATGTGCGCATACAGCACCAGACGGAGGTCAGCATTCCGGTTCGGGTCAGCACGCGAGGCAACCTGACGCAGCGACTTCAGCTGGAATACCTCGCGATTGGCGTGGTATTCGGCGCACTGGTGCTGTTGATCATTGCCTGCGTTGTCCAGAGCTGGGTTTACAGCGACCGGGCCTATGGGTGGTATTCCGTGTACGCCGTCATCATGGCCCTCGTCGTAGCGGCGTGGACGGGAGTGGCAGGCCATTTTCTCTGGGGCAACTTCAGCACCTGGAACAACATGGCGCAGGGCTTCCTCGCCATCCTGGGCGGCGGCTCGGCGMTGCTGGTCGTGCATCACCTGTGCGGCACCGGTTCACGCCACAAGTGGTTTGAGCGGCTGGCCTACTGGACAGGCATGGCCGGAGCGCCGCTGGCGCTGGCCTATCTCGTGCTGGAGCGCGGCTTGGGCATAGGCCTCCTCGGGACTTACCTGGTTGCCGTTGTTGCACTGGGAACAAGCCGGGCCTACATGACGTGGCGACGCCACGATGTCGTGGGTTTCTGGGTACTGGCGGCTTTTTCCCCGCTGGGGCTGGTCACGCTCCTCACCGTCACCAGCATCCTGGGCCTGTTTTCCCTGTCGTGGCTGTCTCATTACGGCCTGATGGCAGCGCTGACCATTGAGGTGCCCCTGCTGCTGGTGGCGCTGAACACGCGCTCACATGAGCGCCACGCAGTGGAAGCGCGCGAGCAGGCCATGTCCAGCCAGGACGCCCTCACCGGCCTGCTCGCCGCACATCTTTTCCACGACCGCTTCAAGCAGGTGGTCAGCCGGGCGCAGCGCCACAAAGAGCCGGCGGCTGTGGTGTACATCGAGCTGGTCAACTACCGGTATATCAAGAAAACCTGGGGCACAGCGGTGGCCGAGCAAAGCCTGCTGCGAAGCGTGATCAAGTTGCGCCGGCTTCTGCGCGATGTCAACACCGTGGGGCGCATCGACGAGGCGCGCTTCGGCCTCATTCTTGAAGGCGTTGAATCACGCCCGCCAGTCACCGACCTGGCGGCACGCCTGATCGCGGCCGGCCTCATGCCGCTCAAGGGCCTGAAACCGGAGGTCGTTCTGCAATTTCATGTCGCGGGCGTGCTGCTGAGCGAGCGCCTTGGCAGCCACGAGGAAATTTCCACGGCCCTGGCCGACCTGCTGCACAGCATGGCGGCTCGCACCCGCCGCCCCATCCGCTTTCTCGAGCCGGAGTTGACACACCCCATGCCGCTGGACGCCGAATCAACGCTGGACAGCCTCTCAAGCGGTCCGCAGGCGCCAGAGGCGCTCCCTGCGTCCACGGCCGCCCACGCCCCGCCGCCCCTGCGGGCGGTCAAGAGTCATTCAAACTGATAACTCGCACCCACCGGCTGGCCCACCTTGAGCTGGTGGTCAATGCCCGCCAGCACAATGGCATTCATGCCGAACGTCAGCGCGCCGTTCACCCGCGCATCCTGGCGATAGGTTTGCAGCATGTCGCCCACTTCCGGGCTGCTGACAGCCGTCGCGGGATCGATATTCGGAATCGGGCAACGCGGACAGGGCTTGACCGGCTTGAGCTGGACCACGCCTTGCGCCGTGGCAACCTGCAGCACCTCAATGCGGTCCTCATCGTGCGGCGCCAGACTGTCGGCACCAGCGGCATCGCCCAGCACGATGTTTGGACGAAAGCGCTCCATGCCCACCGCAGGGGTGCCGGCAGCCACCAGCTTTTCGTTGAAATGCACCAATGAGGCTTCGCTGAGTACCAGCAACGGGTAACCGTCGCTGAACTGGTTAAGCGCTTCCACATCGCCGGTCCACTGCGGACTGCAAACCCGCTTGTGTTCGGGGTCAAACCGCACCAGGCGTGCAGCCTGGCCCAGGAAGTCGGTGAACCATTGCGCCGCGATGGCACCCATGTCATACGCCTGGACTTCGTCTTTCCAGACCTGCACGCGAACGGGCTCTTCCACTTGGTCCAGCGCAATGTGAAGGGCCAGCATGCCGGGCGCACGCAGCACCATGTCGTGGTGCCTCAGCTGGGGCCTGATCAATGCCATGCGCGGCAATTCACGCTGGGTCAGGAATTCGCCCTTGCTGTCCACCACCATCCAGGCACGGTCAAATTCCAGCCCGGTTTCAGTCAGCAGGGCTTCCTGCACCTGCACGCCGGCACAGGATTTCACCGGATACACATAAAGGCGCGAAATCACGGCCCTGAGGTCAGTAGGTGCGTCGGCCGGTAATGTTTCGTTCAATGGATCGCTCACTTTTCAAGCCTTTAGGTTCAGATGCACGGCCAGAAACCGCGCAGTAATTGTTTGCCCAAAGCACCAATTTTGCCCTGCCTCCTAAAATGGGCCATGTCCAAGACCTTTGATGTCTGTATTCGCGGCGATGGTGTGGTAGGCCGCACACTGGCCCTGCTGCTGGCGCGCGAGCGCCTGCGCGTAGCTTTGGTCACCAGGCCTGAAAGGCCGCCGGGGATGCACACCATGCCCGACGTGCGTGCTTACGCCCTCAACAGCGCGTCTCGCAGCGTGCTGGAAACCCTGCGCGCCTGGCCCGACACGACCTTTGCCACGCCGGTGGTCGAAATGCAGGTTTGGGGAGACAACGGCGGCAAGCTGGATTTCACGGCGCGCAGTGTCGGCCAGGAAGCGCTGGCCTGGATTGTGGATGTCCCGGCGCTGGAGCAGCAATTGAGCCAGGCAGTTCGCTACCAGCCGCAAATCGAGACGGTGGACGCGCCTGCCAAGGCCGCGCTCAACGTGATCTGCGAAGGCCAGAAAAGCGCCAGCCGTGATGAGTTCGCCCAGATCCGGCCGGTCAACTGGACCATCAAGCCCTATCCGCAAAAGGCCGTCGCAGCACGGCTTGAGCTGGACAAGCCCCATGGCGGCATTGCCCGCCAGTGGTTTACCCACGGCGACATACTGGCTCTTTTGCCTTTATCGGGTGCCAACGGGAACTTGGCGGCGCTGGTGTGGTCTGTCCCTGTACAGCGGGCCGCCCTGCTCGAAAAAATGCCCGCGGAAGAATTTTGCAACACCCTCAAGGCCGTGTGCGGCGAAGAGACCGGTAACCTGCGCCTGACAAGCGAGCGGGCAAGCTGGCAGCTTTCCCTGTCCAGCGCCGGGCACTGGGTCGGCCCCGGCTGGGCTTTGGCGGGCGATGCGGCGCACACGGTGCACCCGCTGGCCGGTCAAGGCTTGAACCTGGGCCTGGCCGATGCGGCTTGCCTGGCCGGGGTGATTTCACAGCGTGAGTATTGGCGCGGATTGGGTGATGAAAAACTGCTGCGGCGCTACGAAAGGGCCCGCAAGGCCGACGTAGCGGCAATGGGCGCGGTCACCGACGGTTTGCATGGCATTTTTGCGCAAACCGATGGGCGCTGGCAGGCCCTGCGCAATTGGGGCATGAAGGGGTTTGAGCGAAGCGGTTTGCTCAAGGCCTGGCTGACGCGGCAAGCCGCGGGTTTATGAATGACTGAGAAACAGACTGGAACTTAAATGAAAATAGTGAAATTGATCGGTCTGCTCAGTCTGGCGGCGTTCAGCCTGGTTCCTGTTTTTGCGCAGGAAGCCGTCATCCGCAAAAACCTGTCAGAGAAATTTCCGGCTTTTGCAAAAATCGATGAAGTCACCAAAACACCGATGGGCGGCCTCTATGAGGTACGTATTGGCTTCGAAATTTTCTATACCGACGAGCAAGGTAACTACCTGTTGCAGGGTCAACTTCTCGATGTAAAAAACAAAAAAAACCTGACCGAGGAACGCATCGGGAAACTCARTGCAGTCGATTTCGACAAACTCCCTTTGAAGGACGCTTTCAAGATTGTTCGCGGTGAGGGGAAACGCAGGCTGGCGGTGTTTGAAGACCCAAATTGCGGCTACTGCAAACACTTCGAACGGGACCTGACCACCGTCGACAACGTCACCGTTTATCTCTTCCTGTACCCCGTGCTCGGACCGGACTCCGTCGCCAAGTCGCGCCACATCTGGTGTGCCAAGGACAAGGCGAAGTCATGGAACGACTGGATGCTGCGCAACACCGTGCCTGCGGCTGCCGAATGCGACATCTCGGCCATCAAGCGAAACCGCGAGTTTGGCCAAAAATACAATATCACCGGCACGCCCACCCTGATTTTTGCTGACGGATCCCGCGCGCCAGGCGCGGTCAGCGCCCAGGAAGTCGAAAAAATGCTGCTCAGTGCAAAAACTCCCTGAAAATGGGCCAGAAGGCCCTGTTTAGATACAAAATCGACCTCCAGCCCGCACACCACCTGCGCGAGCAGCTCCTTTTTTGATAGCATTTACAGCCCGATCGACTTGATCCGTCGGGCGCCCCCATGCAGCTGGCGGCAGACGTGGGGTATTCTTTGCGCAAGATGCCAGGCACCCCTAAAAACACTTCCTCCCCCCTTCACTACCGCGTCGAAACAGACGTTCTGCACGCCCACCTCTTTCGCGTGACCCTCACGATCGCACAGCCTGACGCTTTGCAAAGGGTCTCGCTGCCTGTGTGGATCCCCGGCAGTTACCTGGTGCGGGAATTCTCCAAAAACCTGCAGAACCTGGAGGCTCGCCAAACGGTACGAACACCGCTTCGTGCCGAACAGCTCGATAAATGCACCTGGCAGATTCAGTGCTCGCCTGCCAAACCGCTGGTGCTGCGCTATGAGGTGTATGCCTGCGACAACTCCGTGCGCAGCGCCTGGCTGGATTCCCATCGCGGCTTTTTCAACGGCACCAGCCTGTGCCTGAAAGTGCAGGGCCAGGAAAAAGCCGCGCATGTGCTGGAGATCCTCACACCGAAAGCCGCCAAGGGCTGGTCACTGGCCACAGGGCTCAGGCCGCAGGCAGTCAACAAGCATGGGTTTGGTACCTACCTGGCGGCCGATTACGACGAACTGGTGGACTGCCCCGTGGAAATGGGCGCTTTCTGGAGCGGTACTTTTACGGCGCGCGGCGTGCCGCACCGCATGGTGGTCGCGGGCGCGGCCCCGAGCTTCGACGGCGCAAGGCTGCTGGCGGACACCCAGAAGATTTGCGAAACGGAGATCCGTTTCTGGCATGGTGCGAAAAAGCCTCCCTTCAAGAGTTACCTCTTCATGCTGAACGCGGTGGACGAAGGCTACGGCGGACTCGAGCACCGCAACTCGACTGCACTGATCTGCAACCGGAAGGACTTGCCGCGCCTGGGTGAATCCCGCACGGCAGAAGGCTACACCACGCTGCGCGGCCTCATCAGCCACGAATATTTCCATACATGGAATGTCAAGCGGCTGCGTCCCGCGGAGTTTGAACACTACGACTACGGCGCCGAGAATTACACCGGGCTGTTGTGGTTTTTCGAGGGCTTCACCAGTTACTACGACGACCTGTTGCTGCGCCGCGCCGGCCTGCTGGACAACGCCGGCTACCTCAAGCTGCTCAACAAGACCATCAACCAGGTCATGCAGACCCCGGGCCGGCTGGTTCAATCCGTCGCCCAGGCGAGCTTCGATGCCTGGGTGAAGTATTACCGGCAGGATGAAAATACGCCCAACGCCACCGTGAGCTACTACACCAAGGGAGCGCTGGTGGCGCTGTGTTTTGATCTGACGCTTCGGGCAGAAGGCGGAGCTGCCGGGGGCGCGACACTGGACAACGTGATGCGCGCACTCTGGCAA
>NZ_JBFUAZ010000250.1:0-5668 GCF_056406035.1 Polaromonas sp. P1_E1_2
GTGCCGGTGAAAGCGGCGTCAAAGGTGATGCCCTTGTACTTGAAGTACTCGCCCAGACGCACGCTTTGCTGGCGCCCCATGGGGCTGAGCACGTCGTAGTCGTCTTCGCCAAATGAGGCCTGGCCGTGGCGCACGAGATAGAGGGTTCCCATGGGCAAATTGTGGCGCGCTGCCCCCCTGCGTTTAGTCTCGCGCGCGACTGGGTGTTCGAGTGTTGAGGCCTCAGCCAAAAAAAGCAGCCGTTCCAGCAGGGGCCGCAGGCGCAGCGCCCCCTCGGGGGGCAGCGCACTACGCGGAGCGAGAAGCGTGGGGGCCGGCAGTTAGCACCTTGGCGACAGTCGCCGTGTCCACATTACCGCCGCACAAGGTGGTGCCCACCACCAGTCCTTTGAGCTGACTGCGCTCCTGCATGGCTGCGGCAAAGCTCGCCGCGCCCGCACCTTCGGCCACGTTGTGTGTGTCGGCATAAAGGTCGCGCATGGCCTGGGCCACTTCGTCGTCCGTCACCTTCACGACGCGTTCCAGGTGCGGCAGCAAGACATCCAGCGCGGCCTGGTCAGCGACGCGGCAGGCCATGCCGTCGGCCAGGTAGGTGGTCACCGGTGCTTCAATCACGCGCCCCGCGGCCAGCGAGTCGGCGTAGGTGGTGGCGTGCGCGCTGACCACGCCCACGATGCGCAGCTTGCGGCCCAGCGCCAGCTTGGCGGCAACGGCCGAACACGCGCCCGAGCCCTGGCCTATCGGCACATACACCACGTCGAGTTGCGGCACTGCCAGCATGAATTCCCACCAGTAGGTGCTGACGCCGCGCAGTAAATCCGCATGAAAGCTCGGCACCATGTGGGCGCCGCGTTCGGCAGCCAGCCTCTTCGCAAACTCGCGGCTTTCCTGGAAGTCGTTGCCGTGCTCGATCAGTGTGACGCCCAGTGCGCGCATGGCGGCGTTTTTCTCCACCGAATTGCCATGCGGAACCACGATGGTGCAAGGCACGCCGTGCGCGCGGGCGGCCCAGCCTATGCTCTGGCCGTGGTTACCGCGTGTGGCGCTGATGGCTTCTCGCGGCAGCTCGCCGCGTTGCTTGAGCGCCTCAAAGTAAGTGAGCCCGCCGCGCAGCTTGAATGCGCCCACCGGTGTGTGGTTCTCGTGCTTGATCCAGCAGTCGGCGCCCAGCCGCTGGCTGGACAGGCCCCAGCGGTACTGCGGCGTGGCCTGGAACTCGCGGTAGACGACACGGGCCGCGTCTTCAATCTCCAGCAGCGAAGGCAGCATGCTGTTCTCCAGCTCTGGCGCGCGGTCGAGTACGGCGCTCATTGGGTGACCCCCGCTCTGCGAGCTGCGGCATTCGCCTTGGGAACGGCCCGGCGGCTCATGCGGCCGCCCGCTTTTCAGTCAGCAGGCGCAGCGCCAAAAGGCCCAGCACCGTGCCCATCACATAGCGCTGCACGCGCATCCAGCTGATGTTGCGGTTCAGAAAGCCTGCAATCGCCGCCGCAAAGCAGATCAGCACCGTGTTCACGCTCGTGCTGACGCTGATCTGCACGGCGCCCAGCGTCAGGCTTTGCAGCAGCAGGTCGCCGCGTTCGGGGTGCAAAAACTGCGGAAAGAAGGAGAGATAAAACATGGCGACTTTGGGGTTGAGCAGGTTGGTCATAAAACCCATGAGGAAGAGCGTGCGCGGCGGGTCATGCGGCAGCTCGCGCGTTTCAAAAGGCGCCAGGCCCCCGGGCTTGACGGCCTGCCAGGCCATCCAGAGCAGGTAAGCCGCGCCTGCCACCTTGATGGCGTCAAAGGCCAGCGGTACGGCCAGCAGCAGTGCGGTTAGCCCGAACGACGCGGCCAGCAGATGGACGACAAACCCCAGCGCCACGCCGCTGAGCGACACCAGCCCGGCGCGGGGGCCCTGGCACAGCGTGCGCGAGATGCAGTAAATCATGTTGGGCCCGGGCGTGAGCACCAGCACCAGGGCGGCGAGGGCAAACCAGGCGAGTTCTGTGCTCGTAAACATTCTCAGGCTCCTTTGGATTCCAGCGTGACGAGGCCGCGCGGCGTCTGCAGCGTGGCGATGAGATTGGGCGGGCCTTGCGCGAGGCCTACGCCAGCCAGCCCTATGGCTTCATAGCCGCCGCGCAGCGCGTCGGGACGCGGGTGGCTGGCGTGCAGCGATTGCAGCGTGACGCCTGAGGGCGCCATGCCATCGGCCGGATGCACGTCGCCCCACTGGATCAGCGTGGGCAGCGCACCGTAAAACAGCCTCTGACCATCTTCACGCACGGTAATTTTCCAGCTGAGCTGGCCTTGCGGCGTCATGCGCGAGACGTCCAGCGCCTCACCGCGGTCCAGCCCCAGGCGGGAAAGCGCCCGCACCGCCGCGATCACACGGGGCGTCGAGGCGACAAAGTGCGCGAGCTGCGGGCCGGTCTTGCTCAGCCGCAGCTGCAACTCATGATCATCCAGGTCATACCAGCGTCTGGCCGGTGCCGTACGCGGGGTTTGCTTGTCCGGATTGATTGCAATGATTTCGAAATAGGCGCGTGGAAAGGCCGGCGAGGCCACTGTGAAGAGCCGGTTGTGCGTGCCCATCAGCGGATGCTCGCCGCCCGGCCCGGGCGTGATGCCCAGCACGCGTTCGCACCACTGCACGCCTTCGGCGAGGCTGGCCGCCACCACCACGAGGTGGTCGACCTGCGAGGCCAGCGGCGGGAGTGTGGTGCTGTGTTCCATGGTTAGGGCTGGTTCCTAAAGCGTCACGCTTCCGTCAATGCAGGTGACCGATTCGCCGCCCACCCACATCTGGCCGGCTGCATCGCGCTCGATATGCACCTGACCGGCACGGCCCAGGCAGACACCTTGCGAGGCGGTATAGCGCTCGGGCGCGTGGCCTTCGGCAATCAGCCACTGGGCCAGGCTGGCATTGAGGCTGCCGGTGACGGGGTCTTCGTCGACACCGATGGGAGAGGCGAAGGCCCGAACTTCAAAATCAGGGGTCGTTTCAGGTGCGGAGGCTGCGAACGCCTTGGCTTCGCGGTTGGCGCGTGCAATCAGCGGCGCGGCTTCCTCACGTGGGTAGCGCGCCACCACGCCGACTTTGGTGCCCAGCTTGGCCAGCGCCTTGTGATCGGGCGCCAGTTGCAGCACAGTTTCCGGGCTGTCCAGCAGCAGGCCCAGCCACATCGGGCCGTTGTCCAGGCACTGGGCGGCGAGGATGCTTGTCGCTTTTAATCCCAGCGCGCCGGCTACCTGCGCCAGCAGCGAGGGGCTGGGCGCGGAGCGCTTGAGGGCCGGTGCGGCAAATGCGAGGCGCTTTGTGCCAGTCTCGCGGCGAATCTTCACCAGGCCTACTTTGCACTCCTGCACGATAAAGTCTTTGCTGTGCGCTTGCCCACCGGCTTCCAGCCAGCTGTGGCAACTGCCCAGCGTGGGGTGGCCGGCAAAAGGCAGTTCGCCGCCGGGCGTGAAGATGCGCACGCTGTAATCAGCCGTGGCGTCTGTGGGTGGCAACAGGAAAGTGGTTTCCGAGAGGTTGGTCCACTTGGCAAAACGCTGCATGGCGGCATCATCCAGGCCGCTGCCGTCGATTACCACGGCCAGGGGGTTGCCGAAGTAAGGGGTGGGTGTGAACACGTCGACTTGCTTGAATGCGCGCTGCTTCATGGGGTTTCTCGGTTTTCCAGGGGAGGTTTGAAGATTTATGACAAAGGCAGGTCCAGCACGCCGCGCGTGGCGGGCCGTGCCAGGAGGGTTTGGTACCAGCGGTCCAGATGGGGACGCACGGGCCGCGGCTGCGGCAAGCCGAACCAGCGGTGCATTTCGCAGCCCAGCGGAATGTCGGCCATGCTGAACTGGTCGCCGCCCATGAACGCATGGTCAGCCAGATGTGCATCGAGCAGTGTTAGCAGCGCTTCGGTGGCGGCTACGGACTGCGCAATCAGTTCTGTATTGCGCTGCTCCGCTGGCGTGCGAATCCACTGCACGAAAGCCGTGCGTCCGGCCGGGTTGAAGGTGGTCTGCTGCCAGTCCATCCACTGCTCGGCGGCAAAGCGTTGCGGCAGCGTTGTGGGATAAAAATTGCCTGGCGAGTGCTTGGCGCAGAGGTAGCGCACGATGACATTGGACTCCCAGATGAGCACCTCACCGTCTTCCATCAGCGGCACCAGCGCATTCGGGTTCTTGCACCGGTAATCGGCCTCCTTGACGATACCGAACTGGCCCCCGGCGTCGGTTCGCTGCATCGTGAGGCCCAGCTCCTGCGCGGCCCACACGACTTTTCGCACGTTGATGGAGCTGATGCGCCCCCAAAGATGAAGCATGTCAGGTCCCTTTCGCGTTCATCATGCTGCCGCGCGCAGTTGAGGCAGGCCGGCAGGTAGTTGCTCGCGTATGGCCGCAGCCAGCGCGGCGATGCCGATGTTGATTTGCTCGACGCTGGACGTGACGAACGAGAGGCGCAGCGTGCGGGCGTCGGCATGGTCGGCGTAGAAGGCCCAGCCGGGCACAAAGGCCACGTTGCGCTCCACGGCCTTGGGCAGCAGGTCGATAGCGTTCATGCCTTCAGGCAGGCGCACCCACAAAAACATGCCGCCGGCCGGTGTGTTCCAGCTCACACCTTCGGGCATGCCCTGCTTCATCGCGGCCAGCATCGCGTCGCGCTGCGATTTGTAGAGCGCGCGAATGGTCGGCACGTGGCGGTCCAGGAAGTTGTTCT
Source organism: Polaromonas sp. P1_E1_2 (assembly GCF_056406035.1). Classification (NCBI taxonomy): domain Bacteria; kingdom Pseudomonadati; phylum Pseudomonadota; class Betaproteobacteria; order Burkholderiales; family Comamonadaceae; genus Polaromonas; species Polaromonas sp. P1_E1_2. The sequence goes on from NZ_JBFUAZ010000250.1 coordinate 4,703, forward strand.
TCATGGTCTCGACCACCATGCGCTGGTTAAAGCCCGGCGTGTGCAGGTCGGCCGCTTGCTTGGCTTGYAGCAGCTTGGGGTAGAGCGACTTGGGCGCGACCAGRAAGCCCAGGCGCAAACCCGGCGCCAGGATTTTGGAGAAGGAACCCATGTACACGCAGCCTTCGGGGTTGCGCGCGGTAAGCGGCAGTGGTGGCGGTGTGTCAAACCACAGGTCGCCATAGGGGTTGTCTTCGACGATGGRCAGGCCCAGGCGCGCGGCCTCGGCGCTCAGTGCGGCGCGGCGCGCTTCTGTCATGGTGCGGCCGGTCGGGTTCTGGAAGTTGGGCAGCACATAAAAGAAACGCGCACCGGCGGCCTTGCTGGCCAGGTCCTTGACGTCCACACCTTCATCGTCGCTGGCCACGCCGACGATTTCGGGCTCCATCGGCGTGAAGGCCTGCAGCGCGCCCAGGTAGGTAGGCGTTTCCACCAGCACGCGGCTGCCGGCGTCGATCAATATCTTGGCGATCAAATCCAGGCCCTGCTGCGAGCCGGTGGTGATCAGCACCTGCGCCGGGTCGACTTCCCAGGGCAGCATGGCGGCCACCATCTCGCGCAGCGGCGCATAGCCTTCGCTGGCCGCATACTGCAGCGCCGCATGGCCGTCTTCGCGCAGCACCTTGTCACAGGCTTCGCGAAAGGCGGCGACCGGAAAGGTCTTGGGTGAGGGCAGGCCGCCGGCAAAGCTGATGATGCCGGGCTTCTCGGTGACCTTGAGGATCTCGCGGATCACCGAGGGGTTCATTTTTTTAGCGCGCTGCGCTTGGGTCCATTCCATTTCACTCTCTCCTTATGGGCCGTCAAAAGACAACCGGGCACAAAAATTTTTGGCAAGATTTTCAAAAGCCACTGTCCGGTGGCTGCCGGGAGCGGGGACGACTTGGCGCATTCATTCTGCCCCCGCTCCGTGCACTTGTCTTTGCT
>NZ_JBFUAZ010000251.1:0-5651 GCF_056406035.1 Polaromonas sp. P1_E1_2
GCACTGGTGTGGATGGGGGTTGTCATGTCGGTGGTGGCAACGCTGCTGCTGTACCGCCTGATTCACGCGGGCAACCTGGTCAACGTCACCAGCCTGTTCTATCTGGTGCCTGCAGGCACGGCTGCACTGGACTACCTCGTGCTGGGCAACCGCCTGGCACCCTGGAGCCTGGTGGGCATGCTGGCGATCCTGCTGGGCCTGGTGCAGGTCTTCCGCAACCCTGTGCAGCCGTTGGCCGCACGCTGACCCTGAGAGTTACCGGGCGGCAGTGCAAAACCGCCGCCCGGCTACAGATCAAATCAGCTGGACACCCGTCTTGGCCTGCAAGACCTCGCGGGTTACGCCGGGCGCAAGTTCCACGACTTTGAGGCCTTCGGGCACCACGTCCATCACGGCCAGGTCGGTGATGATGCGGTCGACCACCCCCACGCCCRTCAGCGGCAGGGTGCACTTCGGCAGGATCTTCATGTCTTCGGTGCCGTCCTTCTTTTTGGCAACGTGTTCCATCAGGACGATCACGCGCTTGACGCCGGCCACCAGGTCCATGGCCCCGCCCATGCCCTTGACCATCTTGCCAGGGATCATCCAGTTGGCAAGGTCACCTTTTTCGCTGACCTGCATGGCGCCCAGGATGGACAAATTGATCTTGCCGCCGCGGATCATGGCGAAGCTTTCATGGCTGCCAAAGATGGATGAGCCCTTGATCGTCGTCACGGTCTGTTTGCCGGCGTTGATCACGTCGGCGTCCACCTGGTCTTCGGTCGGAAACGGGCCAATGCCCAGCATGCCGTTTTCCGACTGCAGCCACACTTCCTTGTCGCCTGTGAAGTTGGCCACCAGCGTCGGGATGCCGATGCCGAGGTTCACATAGAAACCATCTTCGAGTTCCTGGGCGGCACGTGCCGCCATCTGGTCTTGGGTCCAAGGCATATCAAACTCCCGCTTTCTCGGTAATGGTTCGCTTCTCAATACGTTTCTCGGGATTTGCATTGAGCACGATCCGATGCACATAGATCCCTGGCAGGTGGATGTCGTCGGGGGCGAGCTCGCCGACCTCAACGACTTTCTCCACTTCAACGATGCAAATCTTGCCGGCCATTGCGGCGGCCGGATTGAAATTGCGGGCCGTGAGGTTAAAGCGCAGGTTGCCGGACTTGTCGGCCACGTGCGCCTTGACCAGGGCCACGTCGGGCACCAGTGAACGTTCCATCACATAAGTTTCGCCGTCAAACTCGCGCAGCTCCTTGCCGTCGGCCACTTGCGTGCCCACGCCGGTCTTGGTGAAGAAGGCCGGAATGCCGGCACCGCCTGCACGCAGCTTTTCGGCCAGCGTACCTTGCGGCGTGAAGTCCAGCTCCAGCTCGCCCGCCAGGTACTGGCGCTCAAACTCCTTGTTCTCGCCGACGTAGCTGGAAATCATTTTTTTGATCTGCCGCGTTTCCAGCAGCTTGCCCAGGCCGAAGCCGTCAACACCGGCGTTGTTGGAAATCACGGTGAGGTTCTTCACCCGGCTGTCGCGCAAGGCTTCGATCAGCGCCTCGGGAATGCCGCACAGGCCGAAACCGCCGACGGCCATCAACTGGCCGTCCTTGACGACGCCCTTGAGGGCTTCTGCGGCGGAAGGGAAAAGTTTTTTCACAAATAGTCTCCTTGAGTCGTGATGCTGGCAGGTGCCATCAGCAACCCATTACGATACTACTTATCAAGTTAGGTAGTTTTCCGTAAAGGTAAGTACTGTGGAAGTCGATTACCAGCTCGCATTCGATCTGGCACCGGTGGGACTGGTGCTGTCCCGCAACCGCTCCATTGTGGACTGCAACCAGCATTTGTGCGAGATGTTCGGCGCSACGCGCGAACAACTTGCCGGCCAGTCGTTCATGATTCTTTATCCCAGTGCGGACGAGTACGAGCGCATAGGCGCACGCATGATTCCGATCCTGAACGCCAAGGGCCTGTATTCCGACGACCGCATCATGAAGCGCGTGGATGGCCGCAACAAGGGTGAGACCTTCTGGTGCCACGTCACGGGGCGGGCGCTCAACCGAAGCGCACCGCACGAAGCCGGCATCTGGACTTTCGAGGACCTGAGCTCGCGCCGCCCCGTCACGGCCGAACTCACCGCGCGTGAACGTGAAGTGGCCGCGCACCTGATGGACGGCATGACCTCCAAGGAAATTGGCCGCGCGCTGGTGATCAGCCACCGCACCGTCGAAATTTACCGCGCCCGCCTGATGCGCAAATACAAGGCGTCCACCACGGCCGACCTGGTACACCGGCTCATGGCCGGGTCGTGAACAGACCATCTGCCGCGCTTTAATTTGCTACGTTTTATATAGCACCTTGCGCTTTACCAAAAAGGGCTGGAGGCTTTTTMCGCTTAAACCATTGATGCATGGGTGCTGGCCGGCTCCGAGGGATTGGCCTCTTCACTCGCCAGCCGGTCAAACGGCAATGCCTGCTTCACCAGAATCACCGTACAGGGCGCCGCCATGGCGACCTTGATCGGAACCGTCGCCAGCAGGCGCTGCATCTGCAGGCCATGCGTCGCAGCGCCCATCACGATCATGCTGACATGATTGCCCTGGGCATAGTGCAGCAGTGCCTGCGCAACATCGCCCGATTCGATGACATGAAAAGACACTGTCTGGCTGTTCAGGTGCAAAGGCTGCGCCCACTGGCGAAGCATGCCCAGGTAGCGCCGGTGCACGGTGGTTTCGCTCGTCTGCGTGTCATGGCCCGGGGTTGCCTTCGGATCAATCACCGTCACGCAGGCCAGCCGCGCGCGCGGTGTCGTGCCCAGCACCCGCATCACGGCGCGCCGCAGCGAATACAGCGTAGCGTCGCTCACGTCCAGGCAAGGCACGGCCACCAGGATGATGGGCGCCGCATCAATTTGCCGGGAGGGCAGCGGGCTGGGCTGGTAGTCTTTGCCCGCTGCGCGCAGCCAACGCTTGAAATGCACCCAAAATCCCGTGGGGTGCAGGCGCTGGCCCAGCCCGGTCACGGCGATCTGCGCTGGGTCAGAGAGATCCAGCGCCAGGTGTGCAGCCGACGCATAACGCCGGTCGGCCTCGTTCTGCAGGCAGTGCAGGATCACTTCCTGCAGCCATTCGGGCAAGTCTGGCCGCAGCGCGCGCGGCGGCACCGGATCCATCCACAGTCGCTGCCGCAGGCCGCCGCGGGTCTGCGGGTTGCCAAAAGGCAGCGCCCGTGTGGCCAGTTCGTACAACATCACGCCGATGGCAAAGATGTCGCTGCGCGGATCGCCCCGCACGCCCACCACCTGTTCGGGCGCCATCCAGGTCGGGGAGCCGACGGCGGGACGCAGCTCTTCAGCCAGCAGGTCCGGGTAATGCGCGTGGCAAGACAACCCGAAGTCGAGCAGCACGGCACTGCCATCGGGGCGTATCAGCACGTTCGCCGGTTTCAGGTCCAGGTGGCAGGCATCCTGCAGATGCAGGCTGTGTACCGCCTGGGCCACTGCCACACCCAGCCGGGCAATTTCTTCGGCAGGCAGCGGCGCTGCAGCCTCGTCCAGCAGTTGTTGCAGAGTGCGGCCGGAAACGTATTCCATCACCAGGTAAGGCAGCTTTTCGAGGTCTCCCGCTGCCACCAGGCGCGGCACATGCGGCCCGGTCAGCACGGAAAGCAACTGCAKCTCGACCTCAAAGCCCACGATGTTTTCCGCGCCGTCGCCGGGCGTCATGCGCGGCACCTTCATCACCAGCGGAAAAGGCACGGCGTGCGTTGTGTCGGCATACCCCACCTGGTAGATGTGCGCCATGCCACCGGCATGCAGGCATTCGCCAACCACAAATCCATCTACCACGGTGCCGGGTGCCATCAACCTCACAGGCCCGCCTCCAGCCGCTGCGCAAAGTATGCGGGCAGGCCGGCTGCGCGCACATCGGCTGCGGCAGCCAGGTGGTCATAAGCCACGCGGTGGAAAGTCAGCTCGGCCAGCTCCGGGTCAAACAGTGCATACATGGCTTTGGTATTGCCGTCGCGCGGCTGGCCCACCGAACCCACGGTGGCGAGCCAGTAACGGTGCGCCGGCACCGGAATGAGCACGCCCGGGGTAGGCTGAAAGCGCATCAGCCCCTGCCCCGCACCGTGGAAATACAGCGTCTGCTGGTGCACGTGACCGCAAAACACATAGCGCACGTCCGGATCGAGCGATGCGGCGTCAAGGCTGGCTTCGGCGCGGCGTTCATTGTCCACATAGTGCCAGCGCCCCGGCGAGTCGGCACTGGCGTGTACCAGCAGCGCGGTGCCAATGGTGGCCGTCAGTGGCAGTCTCTCGAGGAAATCCAGGGCATCCTTGTCCAGCCGTTCGTGCGTCCAGGCTGCGCCGCTCTGGTCAACCGATCGGGCCTGTGCGGGCGGCGTCACCGTGTGCTGGTCATGGTTGCCCCTGAGCACGACGGCGCCCTCCCCAGCCAGGTCGCGAATCCGTTGCACCACCTCGGCCGGCTGCGCGCCATAGCCCACCAGGTCTCCCAGTATGGCCAGTCGGCCGGCGCCCTGCTCTGCAGCGTGGGCAAGGCAGGCCTCCAGCGCACGCAGGTTGGCATGCACATCGGACAGCAGGGCTATTTTCATAAGGTGAGGCGCAGTTTTATTTCACAGCAGGCAATCCCAGGCAGCTGATGTCCTGTCATTCGGGAGCAGGACAGTACAGTTTGCCGTAAAAGGAAGAGGCCGTGGCTGTTTTTATCCGCGTCAACGCAACTGCCATGCGCCAATGTCCAAGATGGCGGCCATCAGCATGCTACCAAATTAATAGCTGCTTGCGCTCGCCCTGACTGGGCTGCAGGCCACAATCACCTTTATCATCGCCTGCTTTATCGCCGTTGATCCCATCATGCATATCCGCCCTTACCAGGACTCAGACCTCGCCGCAGTCGCCCAGCTGTTCACCGATGCGGTTCATGGCCTGGCGGGAAGCCATTACGACGCCGTGCAGCGCGAGGCCTGGGCGCCTCACCCACCCGATCCGGGCCTATGGAAAACGCGGCTCGGGCCATTACAAATCTTGCTGGCGCAAGACGCGGAAGGCGGCGGTCTGCTGGGCTTTATTGGCTATGAAAAAAATGGCCATATCGACCTCCTGTTTACGTCGCCCGCTGCCGCGCGCCGCGGTGTGGCTTCACAGCTTTACGGCCATGCCGAAACTGCGCTGCGCGGTCTCGGCATCGTGGAGTTTTTTACGGAGGCCAGCCTGGTGAGCCGGCCATTTTTCGAGCGCCAGGGATTCGCGGTGAGGGAAGAGCAATGCGTTGAACGGCGCGGGGCCATGCTCCGCCGCTTTGCGATGACCAAGACCGTCCCCCTGGGCGACCAGGGTTAGTCAACGGTTCAGATGGCGTCCGGCTCGTGCCGGATGGTCTCACGCGTGCGGTGGTGGTCGCGCAATTTTCCCAACGTGTGGTCAAGCACCCGTTTGAGCTTGTCGCTTGCGCCGCGAAAGGCTTCGTCCTGGCTGGGCGCGTGGTGGTTGACGGCCAGTGGTTCATGGTGCGCCAGCCGCGCTTCCATCACGCAGCGTTTTTGGTCCGGGCTGATTTTGTCGCTGTTTTCATCGCTCATATGAACCTCAATGCGCGTGATGTCGCCCTTGAAGCGGCTCAGTGAGCTGTTGAGTTCGGTGC
>NZ_JBFUAZ010000252.1:0-5622 GCF_056406035.1 Polaromonas sp. P1_E1_2
GGGTTCACCCCGCCTGCGTTTTGYGCCTTGCTCAAGGCCTTTTTGACTCGCAACGCATCTTGCAAACAYAGTGTTGACAGGTCCTAGGCGTAGTCAGTCACGGGCACGCAACTGCAAAACAGGTTGCGGTCGCCGTAGACGTTGTCGACGCGGCCCACCGGCGGCCAGTACTTGACCTGCTTGAGTGAAGCCAATGGGAACGCACCGATTTCGCGGGAGTAGGGGCGGTCCCAGTCGGCGCCCATCAGGCTGGCCGCGGTGTGCGGCGCATGCTTGAGCGGGTTGTTGTCTTGCGGCCATTGCCCGGTTTCGACTTTGCGGATCTCTTCGCGGATGGCAATCATCGCGTCGATAAAGCGGTCCAGCTCGGCCAGGGTTTCGCTTTCAGTGGGTTCCACCATCAGTGTGCCGGGCACGGGAAAGCTCAGTGTCGGTGCGTGAAAACCGTAGTCCATCAGGCGCTTGGCCACGTCTTCGGCGGTGACGCCGCTGGGTTCCTTCAGCGGGCGCAGATCGAGAATGCACTCATGCGCGACATGACCGTTCTCGCTGGCGTAAAGCGTCGGGAAGTGGTCCTTCAGGCGCGAGCTGATGTAGTTGGCACTCAGGATGGCGACTTCGGTCGCTTGCGTCAATCCTTCGGGGCCCATCATGCGGCAGTACATCCAGCTGATGGGCAGGACGGCCGCGTTGCCCAGCGGTGCAGCCGAGACAGCGCCGACGCCGTTGACGGGAATGCCCGCCGTGGCATGGCCGGGCAGGTAGGGCACCAGGTCGGCCACCACGCAGACAGGTCCCACGCCCGGGCCGCCGCCGCCGTGCGGGATGCAAAAGGTTTTGTGCAGGTTCAGGTGGCTCACGTCGCCGCCGAACTCGCCTGGCGCGGCCACGCCCACCAGTGCGTTCATGTTGGCGCCGTCCACGTAAACGCGTCCGCCATGGCTGTGCACCATGGCGCAGAGCTCTTTCACCTGGGTTTCGAACACGCCATGCGTGCTGGGGTAGGTAATCATCACGCAGGCGAGGTTGGCGCTGTGCTGTTCACACTTGACCTTGAGGTCGGCCATGTCGACATTGCCCTGCGCGTCGCAGGCGGTGACGACGACGGTCATGCCCACCATCTGGGCGCTGGCCGGGTTGGTGCCGTGGGCCGACGATGGAATCAGGCAGATGTTGCGGTGGCCCTGGCCCTTGGCTTCATGGAAGGCCTTGATGACCAGCAGGCCGGCGTATTCGCCTTGCGAGCCGGCATTGGGCTGCAGGCTGATGCCAGCGTAGCCGGTGGCCTGGCACAGCCAGTCGCGAAGCTGCTTGTCGAGTTCGGCATAGCCCAGCAGTTGCTCGGCAGGTGCGAACGGGTGGATGTTGGCGAACTCCGGCCAGGTGATGGGAATCATCTCGCTGGTGGCGTTGAGCTTCATGGTGCAGCTGCCCAGCGGGATCATGCTGCGATCCAGTGCGAGATCCTTGTCGCTGAGCATGCGGATGTAGCGCAGCATGCCGGTTTCGGAATGGTGTGTGTTGAACACCGGGTGCGACAGGAAGGCGCTGGTGCGGCGCAGGTCGGCGGGGATCAGCGATTCAACGCCCTTTTCGAAAGCGCTGACCACGGGCACGGTCTGGCCGGGCTTGGCGAAGAAAGACCACAGCAGTTCGATATCTTTGCGGCTGGTGGTTTCGTCCAGCGACACGCCCAGGTGGTTATTCAAGCGAAAACGCAGGTTAGCCCCCGCAGAACGTGCGCGGTCAGCTATCAAATTGGTAGCGTCACCGGTTTTCACCGTCACGGAGTCAAAGGCGCCCGTGTTGGTGATGTCATAGCCCAGTTCTTGCAGGCCGCGCACAAAGATGGCCGTGTAGGCGGCCACGCGCTCGGCGATGCGCTTGAGGCCTTGCGGGCCGTGGTAGACCGCGTACATGCTGGCGATCACCGCCGGCAGCACCTGCGCAGTGCAGATGTTGGAGGTGGCTTTCTCGCGGCGGATGTGCTGCTCGCGTGTTTGCAGTGCGAGGCGGTAGGTCGGGTTGCCGTGGCTGTCGACTGTGACGCCGACCAGGCGGCCGGGCAGCGAGCGCTTGAATTCATCGCGGCAGGCGAGGTAAGCCGCGTGCGGCCCGCCGTTGCCCATGGGCATGCCGAAGCGCTGGGTGTTGCCGAGCACAATGTCGGCATCCCATTCACCGGGCGGGGCCAGCAGCGTGAGCGCCAGCAGATCGGCTGCGACGCACAGGGCCGCGCCGTCGACATGCGCCTGGCCGGCCAGCGGGCGCAGGTCATGGATGCTGCCTGTGGTGGCGGGGTATTGCGCCAGCACGCCGAAGTAATTGCCTTCGGCCATCAGCTGCGGCACCGTGACGGCGGCCGTGCTGACCTTGATTTCGATGCCCAGCGGTTTGGCGCGGGTTTGAATCACTTCAATCGTCTGCGGATGGCAGTCGCCCGCCACGATGAAGACATTGCTTTTGCTTTTTACACTGCGCTTGGCCAGCGTCATGGCTTCGGCGGCGGCGGTGGCTTCGTCGAGCATGGAGGCGTTGGCGATCGGCATGCCGGTCAGGTCGCAGACCATGGTCTGGAAGTTGATCAGCGCTTCCATGCGGCCCTGCGAGATCTCGGCCTGGTAAGGCGTGTAAGCCGTGTACCAGGCGGGGTTCTCGAGGATGTTGCGCAGGATCACGCCTGGCGTGTAGGTGCCGTAGTAGCCCTGGCCGATGAAATTCTTGAACACCTGGTTCTTGGCCGCGATGGCCTTGAGCTGCTTGAGCGCGGCAGCCTCTGTGACAGGCGCGGGGATCGCCATGGCCGTGCTGCGCGCAATCGAGCGCGGAACGATGCCTTCCACCAGCGCGCGGCGCGAAGCCGAGCCCACGATGCTGAGCATGTGTACTTCGTCGGCGTCATCGATGCCGATGTGGCGGGCGATGAATTCGGCGGGGTTTTCAAGGTCGCCCAGGGGCTTGGCGGTTTGCATCAACATGTCGGGTCCCGTGTCAGGCYTGGCAGCCAGGAGTCAGAAAAAAGAATCGGTCAGAAAATCAGGCAGCGAAAGCGGTGTAGCGGGTTTCGTCCATCAGCGCGTCAAGCTGCGTTGGGTCGGACAGCTTGACTTTGAAAAACCAGCCGGCGCCCATCGGGTCGCTGTTAGCGAGAGACGGGTCGTCTCTTAGGGCTTCGTTGATTTCGGTGACTTCGCCACTCAAGGGCATATACACGTCGGCCGCGGCCTTGACGGATTCGACAACACCGGCGGTTTCTTTCTGGGCGAAGGTGGTGCCGACRGCCGGCAGGTCCACAAACACCACATCGCCCAGCGCATCCTGCGCATGCACGGTGATGCCGACGGTGGCGACGTTGCCTTCAATCTTGACCCATTCGTGGTCTTCGGTGTATTTGACGGTCATGAGGTTCTCCAGGGGTTGAGTGGGGTGAATAAAACGGGGAGCTTGATCTGGTGCTTAACCGCGGTAGTAGCGGGCGGGAACGAAAGGCATGGCGACCACTTCCATGGGCACCGGCTTGCCGCGCACGATGGCGTTCACGCGTGTGCCTAGCGCAGCGAACTCAGGTTTGATGTAACCCATGGCGACGGGCTGGTTGATGGTGGGGCCCAACAAACCGCTGGTGACTTCGCCGATAGCCATGCCGTCGGTGCTTTGCAGTTCGGTGTGGTCGCGTACAGGAACGCGCTCCAGCGCCACCAGGCCGATACGCTTGCGGGTGAGTAGGGCGGGGTCTGCCAGTTGGGCCAGGATTTTGTCCGCACCCGGAAAGCCGCCGGCACGTGCGCCACCCGTGCGGCGGATCTTTTGCATGGCCCAGTTGAGGTTGGCCTCCACCGGCGTGGTGGTGGTGTCAATGTCGTTGCCATAGAGGCACAGGCCCGCTTCCAGCCGCAGCGAATTGCGCGCGCCCAGGCCGATGGGTTTGACTTCAGGTTGCGCGAGCAGCGCGCGTGCGAGTGCGTCAGCTTGCGAAGCAGGCACCGAGACTTCAAAGCCATCTTCACCGGTGTAGCCGCTGCGGGTGATGAAGCAGTCGCAGCCGGCCACGGTGAAGCGCCCGCCGGTCATGAACACCAGCTTTTCGACGCCTGGCGCCAGTCGCTGCAAGGCCGTGACGGCCTGCGGGCCCTGCAGTGCCATCAGAGCCATCTCGGGCATGGGGATGACTTCGCAGCGCGAACCGATTTTGGCCTGGATGTGCGCGATGTCGCCCGCCTTGCACGCACCGTTGACGATGACAAACAGGTCGCCGCCGTTCGCATAGTCACGGTTGAAGAACATCAGGTCGTCGATGATGCCGCCGTCGTCGTTCAACAGCAGGCCGTAGCGCTGCTTGCCGGCGGGCAGGTCGATCACATCAACGGGTATCAGGGATTCCAGCGCGACTGCGGCATCAGCACCCACCAGGCGTAGCTGGCCCATGTGGGACACGTCAAAAAGGCCGGCAGCCTGGCGTGTGTGGTGGTGTTCCGCCATCAGGCCCGCGGGGTACTGCACTGGCATCGAATAGCCCGCGAAAGGCACCATGCGCGCGCCAAGCTCCACATGCAGGTCATGCAGGGGCGTTTTCAACAAGGTTTCGGGGGCGGCGGAAGAGGTGGACGAATCGGACAAGGCATTCTCCAGGGGGCAAACACGGTCATGGCAAGAACTTGTTCTCAATCCATGGGCTGCCCCTGCTGTCCACTTTACCTGAGAGATTCACCCGGCGATGCAGGCTTGCTCCTTCGGTGGGCTGCCCGTGAAAGGCGGCCTCTCTCCAGTAGGGAACGCCTTGCCGCGTGGTGCGCCGCAGGGCGGTTGCCAGTCCTTTTGCCTGAGCGTTCAGTGCTACTCAAGGGGGGTGCCCCCCGGGTGCTCGTGCGCCTTCGGCGGTTTTCGCGAGGAAAACTCTCTCCTGACACCGCTGAGTGTAACGGAAGCCGCTGTCGGCTCGATCAGGCGGCCTGGTGCTGCGGCAGCAGCATGGCGATGCGCTCGCTGATGGAGTCGGCGCGCTCGTGGCCCGCGATTTTTTCGATTTCCTCGATCATTTCGCGCGAGGCGCTGAGCATGGTCTCGCGGTCTTTGGCATTGCGCAGCGCTTCGCGAAAGCGCTCGGCCATCTCCGGGTTGCGCCGGGCGAACATGCGTTCGCAGATGTCGAACAGGAACATCCGGGTTGTGGCAAGCGAGCGCTTGCCTTCAAATTGATCGGCAGAGACCTGAATGGCCTGGGTGGTTTCGGGGCTGGGAAAGTTCTGTAACTGCGCCGGCGTGAGTGTTTGGGCGGGTGCAGGCGCAGGGTTTTTTGCCGGCGCGGACGTCTTGCCGGGATGGGCTTCCAGAAAGCCGTCGCGCAAAAGGCGCAGGGCAATGGCTTCGCCGTCGCCCTCAAACAGCGGGCGGAAGTCCTGGGCCGACTTGCTGCCGTCGGCCATCAGCAGCAGGGTGCGCTCGCGCTGGCCTAGCGTTCTCACGCCGGGCTTGAGCTCGGCACGGGCACGGTCGGTTTTGTGAAGCTGCATGGATTTCATCCTGAAATGAAACCCCGAGCATGGCTGCTGAAAATGACAGCCTCGTGAATCCTGTCCGAAAAGCTATTTTGCGTAGACGAGATCCCGCAGAGCCAGCGACAGC
>NZ_JBFUAZ010000253.1:0-5609 GCF_056406035.1 Polaromonas sp. P1_E1_2
TCGCCGGCCGACGGGTTGCTGCCCTGGCTTGAAAATTACACATTTCCAGAAGAAAAACGCTTCGCAAGCAAGGACCACTGTGCGCAAGCAGCTACGGTTTTCATAGCAGAGCTGCTTCGAAACGGGGTCACCACGGCGCTGGCCTTCGCGACTTCGCATGTGGAATCCGTTAACGCGCTGTTTGCCGAGGCACAGAAAAACCAGCTGCGCCTCATGACCGGAAAATGCCTGATGGATCAGAATGCCCCGGACGGCGTGCGCGACGAAACGGTGCAAAGCTTGCAGGACACCGAAGCGCTGATCCAGCGCTGGCATGGCGTAGACCGGCTGGGCTACGCCATCACGCCGCGTTTTGTGCCCAGTTGCAGCGAAGCACAGCTGCGCGGTGCCGGCGAGCTGGCCGCGAAATACCCGGACGTGTGGATCCAGTCGCACGTGGCCGAGAACAAGGACGAGATCGCCTGGGTGCGGCGGCTTTATCCGAAGGCGCGCAGCTACCTCAGCGTCTATGAACAGTTCGGACTGCTGCGCCCGCGCGCCGTATATGCGCATTGCATCCACATCGACGACGAAGACCGTGCCCTGATGCGCGGCACCGGCACGGCGGCAGCCGTGAGCCCGACCAGCAACCTGTTTCTGGGCAGCGGCTTTTTTGACTACGAGGGTGCAGACCGCATCGGTTTCCCCTATGGCCTGGCCAGCGATGTGGGTGGCGGCACCTCGTTCAGCCCTTTCCACACCATGCTGGCGGCTTACTACGTGGGAAGGGAAGGGCAGACCAAAACCGGCCTGTCGCTCAAGCCGCAGCACCTGTGGTGGCAGCATACGGCGGGCGCGGCGCGGGCACTGGGCCTGGAGGGTGTCGTCGGTAACCTGCAGCCCGGTTGCGAAGCCGACTTCGTCGTGCTCAACCTGCAGGCCACGCCGCTGCTGGCGCGCAAGACGGCGCGAGCCGCCAGCCTGGACGAGTTGTTGTTCGCACTGATTGTGCTGGGTGACGACCGGGTGATTGAAAAGGCCGTGATTTCTCAGGCGGGCGGCACAGCCTAGCAGCCGGCCCGGTCGCGTTCGGCTTCCGCGTCGCGCCGGCGTTGGTTCAGGCTTTCCATGGCAGCCACACTGCCGCCGCTGCGCTGGCTCTTCTGGATGCCCTCAATTTTGGTGTTGATGYTGCTGCAACGCTTCTTTTGCGATTCGGCGGATCGCAGCGAGGAGGCATCGCCGCCCTGCGCAGCCTCGACGGCCCTGGATTCCAGGGCCTGAGGCCGCGCAGGCGCGACGCCTGGCGCCGGACTGCCGGGCAGTTTTCCCACGGCGGCCAGCGCCGCCGCAACCTCCTGGGCATGTTTCTTGGCTGCGATGCAGTCGGCTTCGATGCTGGCACGAACTTCCGGCGCGGTGCCGCGTTTGCCGTAGACCTCGGTGATCAGGGTTTTCTCTTCTTCCGAATAGGCGGCGGCCCTGAGTTTTTCCGCCAGCGCTCCCGCTTCGCGCGACCAGACAATTTTCTGGGAGTCGATGCCGCGTTGCCGGCATTGTGTGTCCGTGCCCGCGCTGGCGACGGGTCGGGGGACATTGTCGAAATTGCGCACTTCCGTGCCCGGCTGCACCGTGTCGCAGGGGCGGTCCTGGTAGACGTTGCCGCAGCGATGCATCTTCTGCGCCTGTGCCCCGGCGCCAAGCAGCATCAGCACGGTCCCTGCGGCGATCCCCATCCAGGTTTTGCAGTTCATTGCCGACTCCCCCTGTCATGTAGTGATGCGCCATTTAAGCACACCGCCAGAGTGGGTCCACGGCCCGCTTTGGCCAGGATTTCGGGTTTTCGGGACTGTGGGCAGGCAGACTTCCGGCCTATCAGGCCGGGGTGAATCAGGCCGACGAAGTTCACGCCCGGCACGTGGCGCGAACTCGTAAACATGACTTTGAAGTCCCAGATCGATTTCTACGCTTCGGGGAAATGGTCGGTCAAAAAGCCGCCGCCGTGAACAAGCACCTGGAGCACATTTTGAAAAGCTGGGCGTGGAAACACGGGCGGCAGCCGCGGCACTGGCGACTGGGCATGTCTTTTAGGCCGGCCCAAGCCCTGCCTGGGCGGAAAAAACGGCTTTTTTTGCCGCGTTCAATGAATCTCCGCGGTAGCGACGGGGACCTCCAGGATGAACGATGCGCCTTTTCCAGTACCGTCGCTGTGGACCTGCAAGCTACCCCCCATTTCCTGCGCGGCCAGAACGCAGCTGTGCAGGCCAAAGCCATGCCCGTTTTTGCGTGTGGTGAAGCCGTGAGAGAAAACGCGTGTCAGGTTCTCCGGTGCAATGCCTTCCCCGTTGTCTGTCACCGTGATGCGCAGCACGGGCCCTTCCAGCAAAACAGCATGGAGCGTAATGAACGGGCGCCTGTCTGCAATCGTGCCAAAAGCCTGCTTGGCGTTGCTGATCAGGTTCACCAGCACCTGCAAAACGCGTTGCCGATCCAGCAAAAGGGTGGGCAACGTTGCGTATTTTTTTTCAACATCCACTTTGTGGCGCGTCAGTGCATCCGCATTCATGCGCAGCGCGTCGTCCAGCAACTCATCCACCTTTGCGGATTCGACGACACGCGGGGTGCCTGCGTATGATTGCTGGGTCGCGATGACCTGTTTGATGTGGTCCACACTGCTGCAAAGTGCGTCGAGTTCTTTCGCGATCGATTCATGCTCTGCCTCCAGTGTCCGCGCCAACTCGCGCAGATAGGCGGGTAACAGCTTGCCCTTGCTGTCCCGCGTCAAAAACTCCCCCAAATCTCCGGTATGAGCGTCCATCAAACCCACAGAGCGGGCGAGCCCCTTGAGCTTGGACGTCCGCAACTGGCTGCCAATCAGTTCGGCCGACACGTTGACGCTGTTGAGAACATTCCCCACGTTGTGCAGCACGTTGGTTGCGATCTCTGCCATGCCCGCCAGACGCGCCGTGGTGAGCAGCTGGGCTTGAACCTCTTCAATTTTTCGTTCCGCTTCCTTCAATTCGGATATGTTTTTCGAAGTCCCGAAGGTTCCGATCAGTGTGCCGTTCCTGTCTCTCCAGGGGCCTTTGGTAGTGAGGTACCAGACGACACGCCCATCAGGATGAACGGTTTTTTCGCTCTTTTCGAGGATCGGTTTCCCCGTCCGGATAATCTCTTCTTCGTCGTGACTAAATTCACTCGCCCTGTCCTGGCCGTAAATGTCTGCATCGGTTTTACCAATCACATACTTTTCAAACTCCTCCACACTGGCCAAATGCGGTGGAAGTGTCTCCTCACCCATGTCCGGATGTGCTGCGCGATAGCGGCTGATCGATAGCCGCAGGAGGTTGTGAACTTCCGAGCGGCTGACTTTTAGCAAACGTGATTTCAGATCCTTGAAGAAGATGGAATCTGGTGAGCTCTCCATCAGCGTAGCCAGCAAATCATGGTGGTGCGCCAGCGCTGCTTCAGTCTGCTTCAGGGCAGTAATGTCCTTGGAAATACCGAAGGTACCAATGATGGCTCCGGCGTTGTTGCGCAGCGGCATCTTTGTACTCAGCTTCCAGGATTCACCGCGCCCGTCTTTCCAGGTTTCCTTCTCCACTTTGCCGATGATCGGCTGACCTGTGCGCAGGATTTCCTGTTCATCCTCGTATGCGGGGCGCGCATGCTCTTCGGAAAAAAAATCGTGATCCGTCTTGCCCACCAGCTCCTCCGGTAATGCCCCAAACTGTAGCGCCTGTGCCTTGCTGCATTTGAGAAAGCGGGACTGCGCATCCTTGAAATAAATGTGATCGGGAGCGTTGTCCAGAAGCGTGCGCAACAAATCCTGCTCGTTGATCTGGGAGTCAGCCGCCGCGCTCCCCTTCTCCGTAACATCCGCCGCAGGGTGCCCGCCTGGATGAGACCCGGCGAGTTGTTGCAAATGCCACTTCTCTGCCAGGGAGTACGCCAATTGGATGACTTCTACAGGATCAAGCGGCGTCTTGAGCACCAGCCACCTGCTATTCGTGGCTCCCATGGCTGCGCGCAGCGCATCAGAAGAAAGATCCAGCCGCTCCGCGCACAGCACTATCTGGACTCCCGGATCAAGCGCCCATATTTGAGGTGCCATTTCGAGCGAAATTCCTCCCGCCGTACCAGAAACACCGATAAATGCCAGGAAGTAGGGACGCGAAGCCAGAAGCGACTGTTGTACCAGGGCCAGCGCCTCGCGTGTGTCGCGGGCACCATCCAGTTCGAATATCCCTCCCGCATTCTCATTTTCAACAAGCATGTTGTGGAAGGCATCGTGAATGCCGGGGCTGCCGTCCACGACAAGAATACGGTCCTTGTTCTGGGTAGATCTTGTTTTCATAGTGGGGGCGCCTCGCATGAACCGGCTTCAGATAGGGGACAACGGCACTTCAGCTTGCACCTGTGCCCGTCGTAGGGGCAACGTTACGCGGAATGTGATGTCTTGACCAGCGGCACTTTCCCCGTCCATGCGTCCCTGGCGTTTTTATCGGATTGTGGGGCAGCGATAGCCCTCAGCCCGTGCTTTTGCCAACAGGCCCCTTGGTGAGGAAGGGCCGGCTGTCTCCGGACTGGCGGTCAGTGGGGGTGGCGCTCCAACCCCAACTTACAATCACAGCCACAACAGGAGCCCCATCCCATGAGCATCAAGAGCGATAAATGGATACGCCGCATGTCCGAGCAGCACGGCATGATCGAACCTTTTGAACCCGGCCAGATCCGCCAGCGGGACGGCCAGAAAATCATCAGCTATGGCACCAGCAGTTACGGCTACGACATCCGCTGCGCGCCCGAGTTCAAGGTCTTCACCAACATCCATAGCACGGTGGTGGACCCAAAGAACTTCGACGAGAAAAGTTTTGTCGACTTCCACGGCGACAGCTGCATCATCCCGCCCAACAGCTTTGCGCTGGCCCGCACCATGGAGTACTTCCGCATCCCGCGCAATGTGCTGACCATCTGCCTGGGCAAAAGCACCTATGCGCGCTGCGGCATCATTGTCAACGTCACGCCGTTTGAGCCCGAATGGGAAGGCTATGTAACGCTGGAGTTCTCCAACACCACGCCGCTGCCCGCCAAGATTTACGCGGGCGAGGGCTGCGCGCAGGTGCTGTTCTTCGAGAGCGACAAGGACGACGTCTGCGAGGTCAGCTATAAGGACCGCGGCGGCAAGTATCAGGGGCAGGTTGGGGTGACCTTGCCGAAGGCGTAACGGACATCTACACGACTGATTTGGACGGACGCCTGCAAAGGGCGTCCGTTTTCGTTTCTGCCCTCTACAGCCTCAGGGCTTGGCGACCTGGGGGCGGCTGGCAAAGCCGCTCATGTACTTGATGGCGTCGCCAATGGTGTCGCGCCACACCGGCCATTCATGATCGCCATCGACGACGCGGTACTCCACCAGCTTGGGCTGGTATTCAAACAATTTCTGGAACAGGCCGGCCGAGTGGTAGGCAATGGAAAAGGTGTCGTGGTCGCCGCTGTTGATGTACAGGGGCACCACGATTTTTTTGCTTTTGTAGGCTTCCCAGCTGGCGGTGTAGTTCAGGCGGTCCCATGAGGCCTGGTCAAATTTGCCGCCTGCCTGGAACGGTGCCACCTGCATGGCCGAAGAG
>NZ_JBFUAZ010000254.1:0-5604 GCF_056406035.1 Polaromonas sp. P1_E1_2
GTGCTGTTGATGGCGCTGATGAGCGCTTTCCACGCGGTCTCATGGCGTGATTCCATCCACCTGTTGTATGCCGGTTATGTGCTGGTCGTGGCGCTTGGCCAGTTGTCGCTGACCGGCCTGGCAGGGGAATTTTTCTGGCCCCGCAATGCCTGGTGGAACGACTGCGCGCCCGTGGGGCTGTCGCTGGCCACTGCCGCATTGCTGCATCTTGTGCTGCGCCAGATGGTGGTTGACCGCGATGTGCCCTGGCTTTCCCGCGGGCTGCTGGCGATGACCGTTCTGGGCTTTGCGATCGTGCTGGCCTTCCTGGCTCTGGGGAACAAGTCGTCTTTCAACCTGGCCACGCCTTACTACATCGGAAGCATCGCCGTTTACCTTTTTGTTTCGGCCTGGTACACGTGGCGCCGGCCGGCGGTGGGTATCTGGATCATGGCTGCGATGGTGTGCCTCACCGTGGGCTCCATCTTCCCCATCCTGCGCACGCAGGGCATGATGCCCTTGGGCACGGCCACGCAGTTCGGTGCGCAAATCGGTGCCGCCCTGGAAATCCTTTTCCTGCTGATGGCCCTGTACCTGCGCAGCCGGGAAAAGCGCGACAACCAGGCGCGCGTCGGTGCGCTGACACGCGTCGACCCGCTGACCGGCCTGGGCAACCACCGCGTGCTGCTGCAGCGGCTGGACGCGCTGCTGATCCGCCAGCAGCGCGACCCCGGTGCGGGCGCGGTGGTGCGCATCCGGCTGGGCAACGCCCTGGATATCCGGCAGGACTACGGCATGGAGACGGCACAAAGCGCGGTAGTCCAGGCCGGCGCCTGTGTCACAAGTGTTGCGCAAGAGGGTGATACGGTTGCCCGTCATCGTGATGGAGACTTTGTGCTGATCCTGCAGGGGCACCTGACGCGCGGGGCGCTTACCGACATCGGCCAGCGGCTGATTGCCCGCGGACTGGCCGACAGCCCCAGCCTGCCGCCCAACACTGTGCTGCAGTTCAAGGTCGCGGTGGCCGAAGCGCCCTTCAGGGAAGGCGATGCAACGCAATTGCTGCACTCGCTGGGCCTTGTGCTTGGCGAGCTTTCCAGCCGTTCGGGGACCGGCCTGCGCTTTGCGGCCGGGGCGGCGGATGCCAGGAATTCGGCACCGGCCTGACGCAGGCGGCGTTGCGCAGCAAACTCAGTGAATGCGCATGCCCGGTGTAGCGCCCGGCAAGGGTTCCAGCACATAGATACCGGGTTGGGCTTTTTCATCCGCGTGGCTGGCGGCCAGCACCATGCCTTCGCTGATGCCGAACTTCATTTTTCGCGGCGCCAGGTTGGCCACCAGCACCGTGAGTTTGCCGACCAGGTCTTCGGGCTTATAGGCTGAAGCGATACCGCTGAACACGTTGCGCATGCGGCCTTCGCCGGCGTCCAGCGTCAGGCGCAGCAGCTTGGTTGAGCCTTCCACGGGTTCGCAATTGACGATTTTGGCAATGCGTAAATCGACCTTGGCGAAGTCGTCGATGGTGATCAGGGGCGCAATCGCCTCGCCGCCGGGCACAGTTGCTTCTGCTATCAAATCAGTAGCTGCTTGCGCTGGTTCTGCCTGTGCTGGAGGCTCAAACAGCGCTTCAAGTTGTTTGATGTCGACGCGCTGCATGAGATGTTTGTAGTCGCCGATCACATGGCCATCACCCAGGCTGGAGGCGGCATCCGCGAACGTCAACGGCTTGACTTTCAGGAATTCCTCGACCTGCGTCGCCAGCGCAGGCAACACCGGCTTCAGGTAGATCGTGAGCAGGCGGAAGGCTTCGATGCATACCGTGCAGACATCCTGCAGGCGCGTGTCCATGCCTTGCTGCTTGGCCAGCTCCCACGGTTTGTTCTGGTCCACATACGCGTTCACGCGGTCCGTCAGCAGCATGGTTTCGCGCAGGGCCTTGGCAAACTCGCGGCTTTCATACAGCGGCTCGATCGTTTCCTTTGCGGCACGCAGGGCGTCCAGCAGCGCCGTGCCGTCGGCAGACACTTCGCCCAGCTTGCCGGCAAAGCGCTTGGCGACAAAGCCCGCGGCGCGGCTGGCGATGTTGATGTACTTGCCCACCAAATCGCTGTTGACCCGTGCCATGAAATCATCGGCATGGAAGTCGATGTCTTCATTCTTCGCATTGAGCTTGGCGGCCAGGTAGTAGCGCAGCCATTCGGGGTTCATGCCCAGGCTCAGGTACTTGAGCGGGTCCAGCCCGGTGCCGCGGCTCTTGCTCATCTTCTCGCCGTTGTTCACCGTGAGGAACCCGTGCACAAACACGTTGTCAGGCGTCTTGCGGCCGCTGAAGTGCAGCATCGCCGGCCAGAACAGSGYGTGGAAGKTGACGATGTCCTTGCCGATGAARTGGTACWGCTCCAGCCCCGGCGTCGCCATGTAGGCGTCGTAGTTTTCGCCGCGTTTTTCGAGCAGATTTTTCAGCGACGCGAGGTAGCCGACCGGCGCGTCCAGCCAGACATAAAAATACTTGCCCGGCGCGTCCGGGATTTCAATGCCGAAGTAGGGCGCGTCACGGCTGATGTCCCAGTCGCCCAGGCCTTCGCTTTGGGTGCCGTCGGGGTTGGTACGAACGCTGAACCACTCCTTGACCTTGTTGGCGACTTCGGGCTGCAGCTTGCCGTCTTGCGTCCATTTCTCCAGAAAGTCCACACAGCGCTGGTCGGACAGCTTGAAGAAAAAGTGATCGGAGCTTTTGAGGACGGGCGTCGCGCCCGACAAAGCTGAATACGGGTTGATCAAATCCGTGGGCGCATACACCGCGCCGCAGTTTTCGCAGTTGTCGCCGTACTGGTCTTTGGTCCCGCACTTGGGACAGGTGCCCTTGATGTAGCGGTCCGGCAGGAACATGTTTTTTTCAGGGTCAAAGAACTGCTCAATCGTTTTGGTCTCAATCAGCCCGGCCTTTTTGAGGTCCAGGTAGATCTGCTGCGCCAGCTGGTGGTTTTCCGGGCCGTCGGTCGAATGCCAGTTGTCAAAGCTGATGTGAAAACCGTCCAGGTAGGGCTTGCGGCCCGCCGCGATGTCGGCCACAAACTGCTGGGGGGTCTTGCCGGCTTTTTCAGCCGCGATCATGATGGGTGCACCGTGGGCGTCGTCCGCGCCCACAAAGTTCACCGCGTGGCCCTGCATGCGCTGGAACCGCACCCAGATGTCGGCCTGGATGTATTCCATGATGTGGCCGATATGGAAATTGCCATTGGCATACGGCAGGGCGGTGGTGACAAACAGGCGGCGCTGGGACATAAGGGTGCTTTTTGGCTAGGGGAGAGGTAACCCGCGATTTTAAGTCGCCCAGCCTTGGGGCTGCCCCGGCAAGTCCCCATGACCCCAGGGCTGGCGGCGCGGCGTTAGACTTCATGCCAACCGCCGCCCCCAGATTCAACGAGTTTCAACGGAGTATTTCCCCATGTCCCTGGACCAACAGGCCGTCTTGAACGCCGTGCAAACCGTGCTGGACCCGAATACGGGCAAAGATTTCGTCAGCACCAAGGCCCTGAAAAACCTGCAGCTCAGCGGCAGCGACGTTTCGTTTGATGTCGAGCTGGGCTACCCCGCCAAAAGCCAGATCGCCGGCCTGCGCAAAAGCCTGATCGCCGCCGTCAAGGGGGTGCCGGGTGTCGGCAATGTCTCGGTCAACGTCACCTTCAAGATCGCCAGCCACAGCGTGCAGCGCGGCGTGCAGCTGCTGCCCAACGTCAAGAACATCATCGCCGTGGCCTCGGGCAAGGGCGGCGTCGGAAAAAGCACCACCGCCGTCAACCTGGCCCTGGCCCTGGCGGCTGAAGGCGCCACCGTCGGCCTGCTCGACGCCGACATCTACGGCCCCAGCCAGCCCATGATGATGGGCATCGAAGGCCGGCCCGAAAGCGTGGACGGCAAGAACATGGAGCCGATGGAGAACTACGGCATCCAGGTCATGTCCATCGGCTTCCTGGTCGCGCAGGACGAAGCCATGATCTGGCGCGGCCCCATGGCCACCCAGGCGCTGGAGCAGCTGCTGCGCCAGACCAACTGGAAAGACCTGGACTATTTGATCGTCGACATGCCGCCCGGCACCGGTGACATCCAGCTCACGCTCTCGCAGCGGGTGCCCATGACGGGCGCCGTCATCGTCACCACGCCGCAAGACATCGCGCTGCTGGACGCCAAGAAGGGCATCAAGATGTTTGAGAAAGTCGGCGTGCCCATCCTGGGCATCGTCGAAAACATGGCGGTGCACATCTGCAGCAACTGCGGCCATGCCGAGCATATCTTTGGCGAAGGCGGCGGCAAGAAAATGGCGGCCGACTACAAGATGGACTACCTGGGCGCTTTGCCGCTGGACATCCAGATCCGCCTGCAGGCCGACAACGGCCGTCCCACCGTGGTGGCCGATCCCGACGGCGAGGTCGCCGGCATCTACAAGGCCGTGGCGCGCAAGATGGCCATTACCGTGGCCGCGAAGGCTAAGGATTTCTCCGCCAAGTTTCCGACCATCACGATCTCCAAGAACACTTAAGGCGTTCTTGCCATGAACCTGCTGGCCTCCCTGCGTTACCTGGCCGCGCTTGACGAGCACAAGCACTTCGGCCGCGCGGCGCAGGCCTGCAACATCACGCAGCCCGCCTTGTCCAACGCCCTGCGCGCGCTGGAAGACGAGTTCGGCGCTGCCATCGTGGTCCGCGGGCGTGCGTTTGTTGGGTTCACAGAGGAGGGTGAACGCGTCCTCGCCAGCGCCCGGCGCATGCTGCATGAGCGCGAAATCCTCAAGCAACAGCTCGACAGCTCAGTGGACAGCCCACGCGGGCATTTGACGATTGGCGTCGTTCCCACGGCGGTCTCCATCGCCGCGCGTTTTGCCGCCATGCTGCACGTCCGGCATCCGGGCATCACACCGGTGGTGCTGTCCCTCAATTCACACGACATCGAAACCCGGCTGGAAAACCTGTCGCTGGACATGGCGCTGGGCTACACCGAGCGTCTGAGCGCGCGCAATACGCGGCTGACCACCTTGCCGCAGTACATCGAGCGCTATTTCCTGGTGCGCCGTGCTGCCAAACCCAGCCCGGATGTATTACGCTTCGGCTCGCCCATGACCTGGGCCGATGCCGCGAAGTTGCCGCTGTGCCTGCTGACACCCGACATGCACAGCCGCACCCGGGTGGATGCCGCGTTTGCCGCTGCGGGAGTCACCGTCAAGCCCGTGATGGAAACCAATTCCATGCTGACGCTGGCCCTGACCGTCGTCGTTGGCGAGGTTTGCAGCGTGCTGGCAGGCGCGCTGGTGTGCGCCGTTCAGGGTTACCGCGAACTCGAAGCCCTGCCCCTGACGCCGGATGTGGAGACGCCTGTCGGCTTCATGATGCAGGCCAGCGACCGGCCCTCCCGCACGCTGGAGGCGGCCATGGCTCTGGCAGCCGAGCCCGCCTGGCTGCGCCACGCGGCTGACTACAGCGCACACCCAGAGAGCATGGGAAACAAGCCAACCTAGGCAAGCGTTTGCATACATTCAATCCGTGAATAGGGCAGTGTCCCGATTCAATTGGACGTAGCCCCTGTCCCTTGCACATACTTTGTGCATAGACAGAGATAGGGGTCCCACAC
>NZ_JBFUAZ010000255.1:0-5563 GCF_056406035.1 Polaromonas sp. P1_E1_2
AGATGCTGGACATGGAAGAAGCTGCCTGCCGCAAGCTGGTCTCGCGCGCCAGCACCAGCATCGCCCAGGGAAAAGTCCGGCACGTAACACCGCCCAAGGTGCAGGACGACCTGCTCACCGCTTTTCGCGAAGCCATCACCGCCGGCAGCACCGAATCGCTCGCCAGCCTGCTCTCGGACGACATCGCACTGAGCACCGACAGCGGCGGCAAGGTCAGCTCGGTTGAAGGCATCTTCCAGGGCAAGGGCAGCGTGCTCACCCTGCTGACGACGCAACTGGCCCGCTACTGGGCCCACTACGAATGGGTGCCCTGCGAGATCAACGGCGGCCGCGCCATCCAGCTGCGGTCGAGCACCGGCGAGATCGCCGCCGCCATCACCTTCGCCTACAACGACGACGGCAAGGCCAACAACATCTTCATCATGCGCAACCCGGACAAGCTCGACGGGCTGGCCTTCGGGCCCGAGGCGCTGGAATGAACAGCACCTCAAGCAACACATCAGGCACCGCTCCCACAGGCTGGATGGCTCTGCTGACCGGCGTCAACGCCATCCGCACGCTGGCGCTGGTCGGCGGCGTCGCGCTGCATGCCATCAACCTCTACATCGGCACCACCATCCTGCCGTCCGTCGTGCGCGACATTGGCGGGCTGGAGTTCTACGCCTGGAACACCGCCCTCTTTGTAGTGGCCTCCATCATCAGCGCCGCCATGGCGACGCAGGTGCTGGGCAAGCTCGGGCCGCGCTTTGCCTATGTGCTCGGCGCTGCGATCTTTGCTGTGGGCTCGCTCGCCTGCTCGCTGGCGCCTTCCATGCCCGTCATGCTGGCCGGTCGTGTGGTGCAAGGCTTTGGCGGCGGGCTGTTGCTGGCCCTGCCCTACGCGATGATCCGCCTGCTGTACGACGAAGCCTTGTGGTCCAGGGCCATCGGCCTGTTGTCGGGCATGTGGGGCGTGGCCACCCTGGTCGGGCCGGCCATAGGGGGCGTGTTTGCCCAGATGGATGCCTGGCGATGGGCGTTTGGCGCGCTTATTCCCGCAGCGGCACTGTTCACCGTGCTCGCCGTCTGCGTGATTCCCCGGCACAACACGGCCAGCAGCCCGCCGACATCCGTGCCGTGGATGCAGTTGTTCCTGCTGGCCGGTGCGGTCTTCGCCGTTTCAGCTGGCAGCGTCAGCACACAAGTCATGTGGAATGCGGCCGGTGTGGGTGCAGCGGTTGCGCTCAGCGCCTTGCTGGTCATCGTCGACAAGCGCGCCGCCAACCGCCTGCTGCCGCAGGATGCGTTTCGCCCCGGAGTGCTGGGCGCCCTTTACCTCGCCATGGGGCTGCTGGGCATGACGGTCACCAGCACGGAGATTTTTTCACCCTTGTTTTTTCAGGTCCTGCATGCCCAGACACCGCTTGTCTCAGGCTACCTCGCCGCCATCATGTCGGCAGGCTGGACGCTGGGCTCACTCATCAGCTCAAGCGCCACCGGCACCCGGGCCAGCCTGGCCATCCGCGTTGCACCAGTGCTGGCACTGGCGGGCCTGGTGGGCATGGCAGTGCTGATGCCCGCACCCAGTAATGGCGGCTGGCCCGTGCTGGCGCCAATCTGCGCCGCCATGGTGGCTGTGGGTTTTGCCGTCGGTATCGCCTGGCCGCACCTGAGCACGCGTGTGCTGCAGATTGCGCCATCTGGCGAAGAAGACCTGGCTGCCTCTTCCATCATGACGGTAGAGCTGTTTGCCACCGCCATGGGCGCCGCCCTGGCCGGCATGGTCGCCAACCTCGGGGGCCTGACCAACCCCGGTGGTGTACCCGGAACGGCGGGCGCGGCTCAGTGGCTTTTCGCCGTGTTCGCCCTGGCACCCGCGCTGTGCCTGCTGACTTCACGGAAAACGGCGAAGCCAGACCCGCCTGCCCTCAGGCAGACAGCCAACAGCGCCGCATAAGGTGTGAGGCGTGAAAAAGCCGGCGCACCCGCAAAGGATGCACCGGCTTTACACCGAGGTTGGCGTCTTGCTTACTTCCGCGAACGCAGCGCGTCAACGCTCCATGCACCACCGCCGGCAGCGGCAAAGAACAAAAACACAAAGCAGAACAACACGGCCGACTCGCCGCCATTCAGCATCGGCGCCGCCACAAAGCCTTTAGACGCATGGCCAATGAAATAGGCAAATGCCAGCAAGCCCGACAACACAAACGCCACAGGCCGCGTGAACAGCCCAATCAACAGCAACGCACCGCCAAAGAGCTCCAGAATGCCGGCAAAGCCGATCAGCGACAACACCTGCAGCCCGTCGAAATAGGCCACGTGGGGAAAGCCCAGCAGCTTGGCTGTGCCATGCTGAATAAGCAAATAAGCAGAAACAATGCGAAGCACCGAGAGTGCGCGTGAAGTCAGTTGGTCGTTTTGGGCAAAGGCCATGAGATTCCCTCCGTTAAAAGGGTGTCTGACAGGCCTGTAGCAAAAAAGTTCAGTGCCGCTGCGCAAGTTTCTGCCGGGACTTGGGGCCACCCGATGCGGGGCTTGCGATGCTCGCCGAACTTTTCTCGGTCAGCAGTTGAACCAGGTGCTGCCGGATCACCGAGGTGATGTGCTCGCGCTTGCCCTGCTCCAGCATGCCGATCAGCCGTGTCGGTGGCCGGCCCGGCAGCGGCAGCACACGCAGAAGCGCATCGTTGGCCCAGTCGGCGTTCTTGACATGCGGCACGATGGTGACGCCGACGTTCTGGCGCACCAGGTCGATGATGGCCGAGAGCGAGCTGAGCTCCAGAAAGTCCTGCGGCACCAGGCCCAGCTTGCGCAAGGTCTGCTCTATGCGGATGCCGCTGGGCGTGCGCCGGTCAAAGCGCAGGAAGGGTTGCTCACGCAGCAGTTTTTTGAAGTCGGTGCCCGGCGGCGCTGCCTGGGAGCTCGCGACCACTGTCAGCGGCTCGGTGTACAGCGGCGTCCAGCGCATGCCCTTTCGCTCCTGCGGCGAGTCGTCGACGAAGACCGCCGCGTCGAGTTCACCGCTCTTGACACTGCGCGCCAGGCCGCTGGACTCCTGCATGACCAGCCGCACATTAAGACGCGGGTAGAGCGGCTTCATCCTGACGACGGTGTTTGAGAGCAGCCCCATCGCCGTGACGATGGAGCCCACCGTCACGGTGCCGGCGATCTCTCCCTCGCCGTCCAGGCCTTCGCGCATCTCGTCGTAGTACCCGACGATTTTTTCCGCATGCGCCACCAGCGCGCGGCCCCCGTCCGAAAGCACCACACCGCGCCCCGAACGCTCGAAAAGCACGGTCTTGAGCTCGGTCTCCAGCGCGCGCATCTGCAGCCCCACCGCGGCCTGTGTCAGCGCGACGCGATCGGACGCTGCGGCGAACGAGCCGCCCTGTGCGACAACCAGAAAGGTCTTCAAAAACCGGATCGTGCTCATGCGCGCACCGCCCCAATACAAAAGAATAACTTTAGCATCTCAAAACATAATATAGATATATTTTTCAAACCGGATGGAGAACAATCCGCCTTAACAGGGTTGTGTGACGGACACATGTCTCCCGCCGCAACGGCGCATCTCCCTCGAAACGCGCGGCTTTTCCGGGCTTCTGCAGCAGCAGCCCGGCCGCTTGGATGGCTTGTTTTTTGGGGCGATGATTTATGTCTGATGCACTCCTGGCGAATACCGGCACGGCTTCACCACTCTCATTTGGGGAGAAACGGGCGGCAGCCATTTACGACCTGGGCCACAGCACGATATTTGCATCGCGCACCGACCCGCGCTTTTCCTATTGCACCTATGCCCCGCCGCACCTGGGTGAGTCCAGGCAGCCCATGCAGCTGGTGGTCGTGGTGCACGGCACCGGCCGCGCTTTCACCGAATACCGCGATGCCTTCGCCGCATTCRCCAAGTGGAACGACTGCATCGTGCTGTGCCCGCTGTTCCCGGCCGGCCCACAGGGAGACGGCAACCGCGACGGCTTCAAGCACCTGCGCGAAGCCGACATCCGCTACGACCAGATCCTGCTCAGCATGGTCGACGAGGTAGCCCTCAAGTTCGGTTGCGACTTTTCAAAGTTCGCGCTCTTTGGCTATTCCGGCGGCGGTCAGTTCGTCAACCGCTTCGGCCTGCTGCACCCCGAGCGCCTCTGGGCTCTCTCCATAGGCGCGCCAGGCTCGGTGACTCTCATCGACCACCAGCAGGACTGGTGGGTGGGCGTGCGCGACTTCGAAAAACGCTTCGGCAAACCGCTGAACCTTGCGGCCCTCAAAGCCTTGCCGGTGCACATGGTGGCCGGCAAGGCCGACATGGAAACCTGGGAGATCACCCACCGCGAAGGCGGCAAGTTCTACATGGCCGGCGCCAATGACGCGGGGCGCACGCGCCCCGAGCGGCTGGAGACCTTGCGCCAGTCCTTTGTGCAGGCCGGCGTCAACGTCACGCTGGACCTGATCGACAACGTTCCCCACGACGGCCTGGCCTGCGTCGACACGGTGCAGGACTTCCTCGCGACCGTGCTGCGCGACGTCCGGAAAAAAGCGGCGGGCCGGGCCCAGTGATGTCACGCCAACCTCAAACCTGAAGACTGACCATGCTGCGTTTTGCGCTGTCCCGTCTTTTCATGGCCATACCGACGCTGCTGATCGTCGCGGTGGCGGTCTTTGTGCTGATCCGGCTTATCCCCGGCGACCCGGCGCAGCTGCTGTTGGGTGACCTCGCCGACCCGGTGCGCCTGGCCGACTTGCGCGCCCAGCTCGGGCTCGACAAAAGCTGGCCGGTGCAGTTCGGCATCTGGGGCCGGCACGTGCTGGGCGGCGACCTGGGCGTGTCCATCAACACCGGCGAGCCCGTGTTGCACCTGGTGTTGAGCCGTTTCCTGGTCAGCGCACAGATTGTGCTCATTGCCGTGCTCTTCGCCACCCTGGTCGCGGTGCCCGCCGGCATGATCGCCGCGTGGAAGCAAAACCGCCTGCCCGACCTGATGCTGGTCGGCACCGCCACCCTGCTGGTGTCCATCCCTACCTTCTGGCTCGGCCTGTTGCTGCTGCTCTTCTTTGGCCTGAAGCTCGAATGGCTGCCCGTGGTCGGCTATGTCTCGATCATGAGCGACTGGAAGTCGGGCCTGCTGTACCTGCTGATGCCCATCCTCACGCTGTTCCTGCATGAAATCGGCGTGCTGATCCGCATGGCCAGGGCCAGCACACTGGAAGTGCTGCGGCTGGACTACATCACGCATGCGCGCGCCAAGGGCCTGTCGGAGCGTGCTGTGCTGGTGCACCATGCGTTCCGCAACTCCTTCGGCCCGACCTGGACTTTGATCGGCCTCGTCCTGGGCAACCTGCTGGGCGGCGTGGCGGTTGTTGAAACCGTGTTCACGATTCCCGGCCTGGGCCGCCTGCTGGTCGACGCGATCTTCGCGCGCGACTACCCGGTGATCCAGGGTTGCCTGCTGCTGGTTGCCGTGATCTATGTCATCACCAACCTGGTCATCGACCTCTGCTATCCGATCTTCGACCCCAGGGTGCTGGCCGAATGAAAAAATTCCTTACCCCTCAGGCCCTGATCGGCCTCGTCATCGTGGGCCTGATC
>NZ_JBFUAZ010000256.1:0-5544 GCF_056406035.1 Polaromonas sp. P1_E1_2
GGCCTGCGCGCAGCACCGTCCCTTCCTTCCCTGTTGTCCATCCTGGCGTTGCGTGAGGGACACGCAACAAGTCAGCGATCAAAATTGCCTGGGCACGCATAGTTGCCAAATAATGTATGATACTCATCATGCGAAACACCAAAATCAACGCCAGAACGGCTGCCAAGGAGGCCTCCCACGAACGCATCGTCTCCGTGGCCGCGCGGGCAATACGCCGCAGCGGCTATAGCGGCACCGGCGTGGCCGACATCATGAAAGAGGCCGGCCTGACCCATGGTGCGTTTTACGCCCACTTCGCGTCGCGCGAGGCCATGCTGGCCGAAGCCGCAACGCGGGCCTGTGCCGAATCGGCTGCCGTGGTGGCGGGTGTTGCGGCCGGCTCGCCGCCTGAACAGGCCATGGCGGCCATGCTGCGCGCCTACCTCTCGCCGGAGCACCGGGAGCAGATCGAGATGGGCTGTCCCTTGGCCGCGCTGGGTTCGGAGACACCGCGCCAGGCGCCTGAAGTGCGCCGCGCGACCACCCGCCACATCAAGGAAATGGTGGATTTCGTCGCCCGCCAGTCACCCGATTGGGGCCAGCCCGGCGCCCACGAGCGCGCGCTGGCGACGGTCGCCACCATGGTCGGCACCTTGCTGCTGGCGCGCGTGGTCGACGAGCCCGCGCTGGCGGACAGCTTTTGCGAAGCCGCGCTGAAGCAGCTGGTACCGGTCTCCCACTGAATTCTCTTTTTGAGCCATGCCTGCTTTTTTCCTCGCAATTATGTATGACGATCATCATTCCAAATTCACTTCACGCTGAAAGAACAACACCATGAACCCCCACTACAAAGTTGTCCTGGTGACAGGCGCCTCCTCAGGTATAGGCGAAGCGGTTGCGCTGCGGCTTTCGCAGGCCGGCTACAAGGTCTACGGCACCAGCCGGCGCGGCGGCCGGGCAGGTGGTCAGCCCTTCGAGATACTGCCACTGGATGTGACCCAGGACGCGTCGGTTGAAGCCGCGGTGCAACAGCTGATTCAGCTTGAAGGCCGCATCGACCTGCTGGTCAACAACGCGGGCTTCGGGGTCGCCCCGGCCGGTGCGGAGGAAAGTTCGATCGCGCAGGCCCAGGCGATCTTTGACACCAACTTCTTCGGGATCGTCCGGATGACGCGCGCCGTCGTGCCGCACATGCGCCGACAGGGCGCGGGACGCATCATCAATATCGGCTCGGTGCTTGGTTTCCTGCCAATGCCGTACGGGGCACTGTATGCGGCGACGAAGCATGCGATCGAAGGCTACTCCGAGTCGCTCGACCATGAGCTACGCACGAGGGGCATCCGGGTCTCGGTCATCGAGCCCGCATACACGAAGACGCCGTTCGACGCGAACTTCCTGGAACCCGACACCAAGCTCGAGGAGTACCGCGAGGTTCGCGCCGCCGTGAGCCAGCGCGTGAAGGAAGTGATGGCGACTGCGGAACAGCCGGGCGTCGTGGCGGACGTCGTGCTGAAAGCTGCCAGTGCCGCTCGCCCCAAACTCCGATACACCGCAGGCGGACTCGCGAGTCGCCTGCGATTCCTCCGGACATTTGCGCCTGCTGGTCTGGTGGATGCCGGGATTCGAAAAGATCTGCGGCTCGACGTGATGCCAACAGTGAAAACATCATGAAAGCATTCATCGTTGAACGTTATGGAAAAAAAAGCAGTTTGCGGTTGACGGACATGCCGAGCCCGGAGCTGCGCGATGACGAGGTCATGGTCCAGGTGCATGCCGCTGGTGTGAACCAGCTGGACTTCAAAATCCGCGACGGCGAGTTCAAACTCATACTGCCCTATCGCCTGCCTCTCATTCTGGGCCACGACGTCGCTGGGGTGGTCGTCAAGGTCGGCCCAGGCGTGCGGCAGTTCAAGCCGGGCGATGAGGTCTACGCCCGGCCGGATGATTTCCGGATCGGTACCTTCGCTGAATTCGTCCCGGTCAAGGAGGCATCCCTGGCGCTCAAGCCTGCGGGGCTCACGATGGAAGAAGCCGCTTCCATTCCCCTGGTGGCTTTGACGGCCTGGCAGGCGTTGGTTGAAAAGGCCCAGCTGAAAAAGGGGCAAAAGGTCTTCATTCAGGCGGGCTCCGGCGGCGTAGGCAGTTTTGCCATTCAGTTGGCCAAGCACCTGGGCGCCACCGTCGCCACGACGACCAGCACGGGTAATGTCGCGCTTGTGAAGAGTCTGGGCGCGGACGTCGTGATCGACTACAAGACGCAGGCTTTCGAGGCCGTCTTGCGCGACTACGACGTGGTGCTGAACAGCCAGGACGGCAAGACGTTGAAGAAGTCACTGCGCGTGCTTAAGCCCGGCGGGAAACTCATCTCCATCTCCGGCCCACCCGATCCCGCATTCGGCAAGGAAAGCAGTGCTCCTGCATTCGTAAAGCTCGTGATGCGCATGCTGAGTTCAGGCATCCGGCGCAGGGCAAAGAGCCGCGAAGTTGACTACGCGTTTCTCTTCATGAAGGCAAGTGGCAGCCAACTGCGCGAGATCACGCGGCTCTTCGATGCTGGTGCTATCCGTCCGGTGATGGACCGGGTCTTTCCGTTCGAGGCAACCAACGAGGCCTTGGCCTACGTCGAGGCGGGCCATGCAAAAGGCAAGGTCGTCATCAAGGTCAAGTGAACCTGTTTTCCCTAATCTGCTTTTCCCACCCACTGGAGTTTTCTCATGCAAATCAAAAACGCTGTTGTTCTCGTCACCGGCGCCAATCGCGGCATCGGCCTGGCATTCGCGCGCGAGCTGCTCGCCCGCGGTGCCCGCAAGGTCTACGCGGCCGCTCGCGACCCCGCCACCATCACCCTGCCCGGTGTTCAGGCTTTAAAGCTCGACGTCACCAAGCCTGAAGACGTAGCGGCCGCCGCAGCGCTGGCGCCGGATGTCACGCTGGTAATCAACAATGCCGGCATTGCCCAGCCGGGTGGCTTTCTGGCGGCCGACAGTGAAGACACCACCCGGCGCATCTTCGAGACCAACGTCTACGGCGTACTGCGCATGAGCAAGGCCTTCGCGCCGGTTCTCAAAGGCAACGGCGGCGGTGCCCTTCTCAATGTGTTGTCGGTGGCCTCGTGGGTGAACGGCGGTGAGCTGGCAGCTTATTCGGCCAGCAAGTCGGCGGCCTGGTCGCTCACCAATGCCTTGCGCAGTGAACTCGCGGCGCAAAAGACGCAGGTGCTGGGGCTGCACATGGCCTATGTCGATACCGACCTCACGCGCGGCTTCGAGGTTCCGAAGTCCAGCCCTGAAGACATCGTCAAGCGTGCGCTCGACGGACTCGAATTGGGGGTTGATGAAGTGCTGGCCGATGAAATCACCCAACATGTCAAAGCCGGGATGACGGCGGCCAGGCCCAGCTACCTTCCGCAGGCATCCTGACTTCGAAATCTGGCCGGACCATCTGCGCCAGCAGGTTGTGACAGATGCCATTGCCACGCCAACACGCGGGTGGCGACTCCACTTTCTATGGCTGGAAGTGAGGTACGAGGCTGTTGTATAACCCTGCCAGCCGGGCGGCGCGGTTCTGCATCCGCGTCCTCTCGGCCGCTCGCACCTCGAATACGTCAGTCACCTCTGGTGCACAAAATATTTTCGCCGCTTCGCCCGGGTCGCAGGCCAGCCAGGCCAGCCGGGCTGCGCCCAGCGATGGGCCAACCTCGGCATCCGCGTGCCGGACCACCTGCAGGCCGGTAGCGTCGGCCAGCATCTGAGCCCAATAGGCATTGCGCGAGCCGCCGCCGATCAGGCTGACGCGCGCAAGGCCAGGCTGAACCGACTGCAGCGCGGCAATCCCCTGCGCCATGCCCAGGCACACACCCTCGAGGGTGGCATTCACAATGTCTTCGCGCTGCGTGCCTGCGTGCATGCCGAAGAACACGGCTTTGGCATGCGGATTGTTGTGCGGCGTGCGTTCGCCGTTCAGATAAGGCAGGAACAACGGGGTGTCTTCGCGCAGGCCGCGCTGCTCTGCCTGCGCAAGCAGCACGGCCACGTCGCGCTCTCCCAGCAGCCCCGCTGTGAACTCGAGGCACGAGGCGGCCGACAGCATCACGGACATCAGGTGCYAGGCCTCTGGCAACGCGTGGCAGAAGCTGTGCACCGCCTGCTGTGGATTGGCGACAAAAGAGCCGGTGGCCACGAACACCACACCGGACGTTCCCAGGGACAGCATCGCTTCACCCGGGTTCACCACACCAGCGCCCAGGGCGCCTGCTGCGTTATCGCTGGCACCGGCTACCACCGGCACTTCGCGCAAGCCCCAATGCTGCGCGACCTCTGGCAGCAGAGTGCCGGTGACCTCCGGGCCTTCGTGCAACCTGGGCATGTGCGCGGTAGACAGGCCGCAAGCGGCCAGGAGTTCGTCACTCCATGCGCGCCTGCCCACATCCAGCCACAGCGTGCCGGACGCGTCGGACAGGTCGGTCGCATAGTCGCCGGTCAGACGCCAGCGCAACCAGTCCTTGGGCAGCAGTACTTGCCGCACCCGGTCGAACACGCCGGGCTCGTGTTTGGATACCCAAAGCAGCTTGGGCGCCGTGAAACCCGGCATCATCAGGTTGCCGGTGATCTGACGTGACCGCGGCACCGCCCGCTCCAGTTCCGCGCATTCCGCCGCCGCCCGGCCGTCGTTCCAGAGGATGGCCGGCCGCAGAACCTCACCGCGCCCATCCAGCAGGGTCGCGCCGTGCATCTGCCCGGTCAGGCCGACGGCCTCGATCTCGCCGCCTGCGTGGCCACCGCGCCGCAATTCCTGCAACGCGGCACCCACGGCTGCATCGCACGCACGCCACCATTCCGAAGGATGCTGCTCGCGCCACAAGGGCCGGGGTGCATCCACCGACAGCGGCGCGGAGCCGCTGGCCACCAGGCGGTGGCCGCGGTCCAGCACGACCGCCTTGACACTGGAGGTGCCCAGATCAATGCCCATGAACATCGGTCAATCCTCGAACGGCGTCCACTTGGCCGTGCTGGCCGCAGACTGCACCACCTTCTCGATGAACCGCACACCGCGGGCGCCATCTTCGAGGCGGGGATAGTCGGCGTCCAGCGGATCCGGTGTATTGCCAGATTGCAGCGCGCGGATGTGCGCAGCCACTCCCAGGTAGACATTGGCAAAGGCTTCGATAAAGGCCTCGGGGTGCCCCGTGGGCAAGCGTGTCGCTCGGCGGGCTGCCTCACCGAGCCACGGCGAGCCCCGCGTCAGCATGCGGGCCGGGCCGTCGATGGGAGCATGCAGCAGCCGGTTGGGCTCCTCCTGGCGCCAATCCAGCGTACCGGTGGTGCCGAACACGCGCAGCCGCAGGTCGTTYTCGCARCCCACCTCGATCTGSGACGCGATCAGCACGCCCCTGGCGCCGTTCTTGAACCGCAGCAGGACATTGCCGTCGTCGTCAAGGCGCCGGCCCGGCACGAAGATGGTGAGGTCCGCGCAGATGCTTTCCAGCTCCAGGCCCGTCACCGTCGCCACCAGGTTCTCCGCGTGCGAGCCGATGTCGCCGATGGCGCCGGCCACGCCGCTGCGCGC